>CAZBMT010000156.1:0-6165 GCA_964492645.1 uncultured Cyanobium sp.
GTGACGGTCTTGGCGACCTGGATCGCGCTGCTCATGCGGTGAACCTGCAGGAACGAGGGGGGTGGGCGGACCTGGACGGGGTAAGGAAGGGGGATCGCGGCGTGACCTGCCTAGAGAGCCCGGGGAGACGGACCATGCCAACAGGCGCTAAGCCGGACCGTTCGCCCCGGGGAGAGGGACGAAAGATCCGGCAGGGGCGCTTACAGGGCTCGCCGCGGGTATGCCGACTCAATTGATGCCGTCGTGGACAAAAGGAGCGCTTCCGCTTCCAGGCCAATAAGACATCATACAACCTGGAGGGGCAGCTGGAAAAGACGGGTGGCATTGGCGGTGGTCGTCGTCGCCACCTCCGCGAGCGTCTCGCCTCGCAGTTCGGCCACCCGGGCCGCTACCGAGGCCACGTAGGCGGGCTCGTTGCGCTTGCCGCGGCGGGGCACGGGCGCCAGGAAGGGGCAGTCGGTCTCAACCAGATAGCGGTCGGCCGGCACCAGCCGGGCGCATTCATGGATGGGCTCGGCCCTGGGGAAGGTGACCGTGCCGCTGAAGCTGATGAACAGGCCGAGATCGAGGAAGCCGGCCATCTCCTCGGGGGTGCCCCCCCAGCAATGCATCACCCCACGGGGGCAGCGGCCCTCCCGCTCGCGCCGGCGCAACTCGGCCAGCATCGGTTCGGCCGCGTCCCGGCAGTGGATGATCACCGGCAGATCCAGGGACACCGCCAGATCAAGCTGGGGCCCCAGGGCCGCCAGCTGCTCGTCCAGGTTGGTGGCCTTGAACAGGTCGAGGCCCAGCTCACCGATCGCCACCACGCGGTCGTCGGCACGGGCCGCCGCTTCGAGGGTGGCGGCGGTGTCCCCCAGCCAGTGCTGGGTGTCGAGGGGATGGACCCCGACGGCGTAGCGCAGCTCGGGGAAACGATCGGCCAGGGCTCGGATCGCCGGGATCTCTGCCGGCTCCACGCAGGCATGGACCAGGGCCTTCACCCCCGCCTCACGCCAGCGTTCAGCCACCGCATCCAGGTCCGCCTCGAAGTTGCGAAACACGATGTGGCAGTGGCTGTCGACCAGGGAGGGGATGGCCTGCCGGGAGCTCTCGGCCATGGGAGGGCTTCAGGAGCCGGTGCTGCCGGCGGCGGTGGGCTCCAGCACACGCTTCACCGCCACGCTCAGACGCGACTTCTGGTTGGCGCCTGTGTTGCGGTGCACCACACCCACCTTGACGGCCTTGTCGATCTTGCTGAAGGCGGCGTTCATGCTGGCCTGGACGGCGGCCCTGGCCTCCTCGCCGGGTTGCTGGCCGTAGGCGCTGCACGCGGTGAAGCAGCGCTTCATCAGGGTGCGCAGGGCGGACTTGTAGGTGCGGTTGCGCAGGCGATTGCGTTCGGCGATCTCGATGCGCTTCTTCGAAGACTTGTTATTGGCCACAGGCGTAGGGGCGCTGACTCGGCAAACGGCGATCCTACCGCGTGGGCCCTTGCCTGGTCCCAGGCCCTAGTTTCAAGACAGCCCTCCGCCCCCGGCACCGCCCCGTGGTCGCTTCCACCCCAACCGGCAGCAGCCCTGCCGGCACCACCTCCGCCCCTGCCGTCACCCCGACCGCCACCGGTGGCGCCGACACAGATCGGCCGGCGCTGCGGATCACCTGCCTGCGGGACCACCAGCGGGCCGGCGAACGGCTGGAAGCGATCGCCGCCCGCACCGAGGGCAGCCGGATGCGCGAGGAGGAGGAGCGTGTGGCGGCGATCCTGGCCGAGGTGCGGGAGCGCGGCGATGCGGCCCTGCTCGACTTAAGCGAACGCTTCGACGGCCTGAGGCCCGATCCCCTGCGGGTGCCCACCGAGCGGCTGGCCCAGGCCTGGCACGACTGTCCCGAACCCCTGCGCCGGGCCCTCGATCTGGCCCACGACCGGATCCTGGAGTTCCACCGCCGCCAGATGCCGGCGGATCTGGCGGTGGTGGGTCCCCACGGCGAGCGGCTGGGGCGCCGTTGGCGCCCGGTGCAGCGGGCGGGGATCTACGTCCCCGGCGGCCGGGCCTCCTACCCCAGCACGGTGCTGATGAATGCGATTCCCGCCCGGGTGGCGGGGGTGGAACGGCTGGTGATGGTCACCCCGCCCGGCCCCGGCGGCGAACCGAACGCCACCGTGCTGGCCGCCGCCCACCGGGCTGGAGTGGAGGAGGTGGTCCGGGTGGGGGGCGCCCAGGCGATCGGGGCCCTGGCCTACGGCACCGAAACGGTCCCCGCCGTCGATGTGATCACCGGCCCCGGCAACCTCTACGTGACCCTCGCCAAGAAGGCCGTCTACGGGACGGTGGGCATCGATTCCCTGGCCGGCCCCAGCGAGGTGCTGGTGATCGCCGACAACACCGCTCGGCCCGCCCAGGTGGCCGCCGACCTGATGGCCCAGGCGGAGCACGATCCCCTGGCGGCGGCGATCCTGATCACCACCAGCGAGGCGCTGGCCGCCGCCGTGCCGGCCGCCATCGAAGCCCAGCTGAAGCGGCACCCGCGGGCCGCCATCACCCTGCAGGCCCTCAACGACTGGGGCCTGATCGTGGTCTGCGACGATCTCGCCGAGGCGGCGGCCCTCAGCGACCGGTTCGCCCCGGAGCACCTTGAGCTTCTGGTGGACAATCCCGAAGCCCTTGCGGATCGGATCATCCACGCCGGCGCCATCTTCCTGGGCCCCTGGTCGCCCGAGGCCGTGGGCGATTACCTGGCGGGCCCGAACCACACCCTGCCCACCTCGGGAACCGCCCGCTTCGCCGGCGCCCTCAGCGTCGAGACCTTCCTGCGCCATACCAGCCTGATCCACTTCAACCGGGCGGCCCTGGAGGCCACCGGACCGGCGGTGGTCACCCTGGCCGAGAGCGAGGGGCTGCACAGCCACGCCGAATCGGTGCGTCAGCGGCTCGCGCCCGACTGAGCCCTGGACCGGAGCCGTATCCGGCAGCTCAACGCCGGGCCAGATCCCGCACCCCGGCCTCACCGTCCACGACCTCACCCACCAGCACCTGATCGGCGAGGTTCACGAACAGGCCGTTCTCGAGGACCCCGGGAATGTTGTTGATCGTCGCCTCCAGGGCGGCGGGGTCGCCGATGCCCCCGTCGAAGGCCACATCGAGCACCAGATTGCCCTGGTCGGTGACGACCGGACCGGCCTTGCGCACGGCCATCCGCAGCTCGACGCGGCTGCCCATGGCGGCCAGTTCAGCCCGCACCTGGCGCCAGGCGCCTGGCAGCACTTCCACCGGCAGCAGGAAGGCCAGGTTGAGGCGCTCCACCAGCTTGGTGGCATCCACCACCACCACGAAGCGGTCGGCCCGGCGGGCCACCAGCTTCTCCTGCACGTGGCAGGCCCCGCCCCCCTTGATCAGCTGGAAGGAGGGATCCACCTCATCGGCGCCGTCAATGGCCAGATCGATGCGCTGCACGGCGTTCAGCGCCTGCAGGGGGATGCCCAGCTCGGCGGCCAGCACCTCCCCCTGGAAGGAGGTGGTGACCCCGACGATGCCGTTGAGCTCGCCCTGCTGGAGCTTGCGGCCGAGGGCTCGGATCATCAGGGCCGCCGTGGAGCCCGAGCCCAGCCCCACCACCATGCCGTCACGGATCTGATCCACCGCCGCCGTGGCCACGGCCTCCTTCATGCGGTCCTGGAGATCGGACATCGGGGTCTGCCGGCAGTGGCGCCGACCGTAGCAAGGGAGACCTTCCAGCCCCCCGGCACCTAGCCCGCCTGGGGCAGGGCCGCCGGCCGGATCGAGAGCCGCAGTTCCCGCTGGCCCCGCCCCACCGTCATCGGCAGAAGCTGGCCCACCTGGGCCCGCTCCACCTGCTGGAGCAGGGCCGAGGGGGTGTTCACCGGCTGGTCGGCGATGGCCACCACCAGGTCACCGCGGTGCAGCCCGGCGGCCTCCGCTGGACTTTCCGGCAGCACCCGCTGCACCAGGGCTCCGTCCCGCTCGGGGAGCTGCAGCAGGGCATCGGGATCCCGGTTGTTGTCGCGGGCCATCCGGGCCGTGAGCGGCACCAACTGGAGGCCGAGGTAGGGGTGAACCACCGTGCCGCCATCGCCGAGCTGCTCGGCCACCCGTCGGGCCAGGTTGATGGGGATGGCGAAGCCAAGGCCGGCGCCCGGGCCGGAGCGCACCAGGGTGTTGATGCCGATCACCTCACCGGCGGCGTTGATCAGGGGGCCACCGGAGTTGCCCGGATTGATGGCCGCGTCCGTCTGGATCAGGTCGAGGCGCTTGTCGGCGAAGCCAAGGCTGTTGATGTCGCGATGCAGGCTGCTGACGATCCCCAGGGTGACGGTGCGCTCGAGGCCGTAGGGACTGCCCAGGGCGATGGCCCAGTCGCCCACCTCCAGGGCCTCGGAATCCCCCAGGGGGGCGGCGCTCAGGCTGGCCTGGCCGGTGATGCGCACCACCGCCAGATCGGTCACCGGGTCGGTGCCCACCACGGTCCCGTCCAGCTGGCGACCGTCGGCCAGGGTGACGGTGACCCTGTCGACGCTGTCGACCACGTGGGCGTTGGTGAGCACCAGGGCGCGGCGGCCGTCGATCACCACCCCCGAGCCCTGGCCGCGCTCGCGGGAGCTGCCGGAGGGATCGCCGAACAGGTCCCGCAGCAGGGGATCCAGCAGGGCCGGGTCGAACGGCGGCCGGGCCACATCGCGCTCGGTGTCGATCCGCACCACCGCCGGCCCCACCCGCCGGGCGGCGTCGGCCACGAAGCTGTGGGGGGTTGGGCCCGGGGAGGCCTCCTCCAGGGCCGCCGCCGGCAGGGGCAGGGCGGCGAACGCCAGCAGCAGGGCCAGCACCATCAGGCACCGCAGCCGCCGGACCAGGGAAGACAGGGAAAGGGGGCGTCGCATCAGCGGAGGCTAGGACCGTCGACCGGCACCCAGCGCAGCAACCGCTGCCGCAGGACACCATCCGGCCCCAGCGCCAGCCAGCGCCCGCCTGGATCGGCCGGCCGACCCAGGGGGCAGGGCTGCACCGGGCCGAAGCTGCGCAGGGTGGAGGGACACCCCAGCAGGGGCACCGTCGGGCGCCCGGGAAACCCCGCCTGCCAGTGCTGGTGGATGTGGCCGAAGACCAGCCCCCGCAGGCCGGCCACCGGCCGCAGCAGATCCAGCAGGGCCTCGCCGTCCCGCAATCGGATGGCATCCATGGCGGCATCGCCGATCGGCACCGGAGGATGGTGCACCGCCACCACCAGGGGCAGGTGGGCCTCGGCCGATCCGGCGGCCAGCCGGCGCCGCGCCCAGTCCAGCTGGATCCGGCCCAGCTCGCCGTCGGTGGCGCCGCTGCGGTGGCTGTCGAGCAGCAGCAGCCGCCCGTTGCCGCAGCGGATCAGGGCCGGGGCGATCACGGCGCGCCGCCCCAGGGCGGCCCGCAGCAGGGCGGGCTGGTCGTGGTTGCCCGCCAGCAGGGCCACCGGCAGCGGGATCTCCTGGAGCAGCTCCAGGAGGCGGACGTATCCGCCCCAGCTCTCGTCATCACAGAGATCGCCGCTGATCAGCAGCAGATCGGCGGCCTCCCCGACGCAGCGGAGCTGGCCGATGGCCTCAGCAAGCCCGTGGCGGAGCAGGGCCAGCGCCGGCCGGCCATGGCAGCGTCCGGCGGGATCGGCCAGGAGATGGGGATCGCTGAGTTGAAGAATTCGCATCACCGACGGCTCCGGCCGGCCCGGGGCCGGACCGCTCGCCCTGAATCGGCTTAACTTTGCCCCCAGTCCTCCCCGAGGCCATGGCCCCGATCCCCCCCGGCACGCGGCAGCGCTGCACCCTCTGCAAGGTGGAGATCCAGGGGATGGCCGGCGGCAACGACCTGGTCCACTTCAGCCAGGGGGCCCCGGGCAGCCGCGCCAAGCTCTGGGCTCGCGTCTGCCAGTACCTGCGCACCCCCGAGCAGTGCGGCCAGTGCCTCAACCAGGACCTCAGCCTGCGGGGCGAGGTCACCGCCAACGACTACTACGCGGAGGCTCCGATCCTGGAGATGCCCAGGCCGCCGGAGGCCAATCCTCTAGGGTGAATCCGTGCCCGCCGGGCCTCACCCTTGTTCCGCACCGCCTTCCCCCTGACGGGGGGGCGTCTGGCGGTTGGGGGCAGTGAACACTGCAGCGCGCGGCGGACCATCCCGCCAGCGGGAGACCTCTCCC
>CAZBMT010000157.1:0-6155 GCA_964492645.1 uncultured Cyanobium sp.
CGTTGAGCAGCTGCATCTCCTGCACCGTGGCACCGAAGGCCGGCAGGATCACCACGTCGCCGGTGCCCACCTCGGAGAAATCCTTGACATCGTCGTCGACCGGGATGAAGCGGACGTCCATCTGGCGCAGATGGGCGTTGACCGAGGGGTTGTGGATGATCTCGTTGGTGATCCAGATCCGCTCGCTGGGGTAGTGGCGGCGGGTTTCGTAGGCCATCGCCACCGCCCGCTCCACGCCCCAGCAGAAGCCGAAGGCCTCCGCAAGGCGGATCCTGAGGCGGCCGCGCTGCAGCACGTGACCGTTCTCCCGCAGGCTGGCGATCAGGTTGCTCTGATAGGCCTGCTCGAGGCTGCCCGCGACCTCGTCGCCCAGACCGAAGCCGCGGCGGTTGTAGCGATCCGAGTGGTGCAGGGAGCGCTTGAAGGCACGGGTGTCCACAGGCAGGGTCCGGATTGTGCCGACTCTATGGGGGTCGGCGGTGGGACGGGCGAAAAAAAAACCGCGGCGGGAGCCGCGGTCCGGTGCTGGAGCGTGGTCCAGGCGTCAGTTGGTGGAGGCGACGAAGTCGGGATAGGCCTCCATGCCGTGCTCGCCGATGTCGAGACCCTGCACCTCTTCATGCTCCTCGACGCGGATGCCGCCGGAGACGGCTCCGAGGATGCTCCAGACGATTAACGAGGTGATGATCGTGAAGATGGAGAAGACGAAGGATCCGAGGATCTGGATGCCGAGCTGGCTGAAGCCGCCGCCCAGGAGCAGGCCCTTGTCAGCGTTGAACAGGCCGACGGCCAAGGTGCCCCAAATGCCTCCGATGCCATGGACGGAGAAGGCGCCGACGGGATCGTCGATGCCGATCGAGTCAATGAAGCTGACGGCGTAGACGACGATGGCCCCGCCGATGAACCCCACCACCCAGGAGGCCCACATCGGGAAGCCGTCGCAGCCGGCGGTGATGCCCACCAGGCCGGCCAGGATGCCGTTGATGGTCATCGTCAGGTCCGGCTTTCCGGAGTGGATCTGGGAGAACAGGGTGCCGGCGATGCCGCCGCCGGCGGCCCCGAGGGTGGTGGTGACGGCCACGTAGGGGACCAGCTCGTTCATCGCCAGGACGGAACCCGGGTTGAAGCCGTACCAGCCGAGCCAGAGGATCAGGCAGCCGAGGGTGGCGATGGCCAGGTTGTGGCCGGGGATGGCCTGGGGCTTGCCGTCGACGTACTTGCCGATGCGGGGGCCGAGGATCATGGCGCCCACCAGGCCGGCCCAGCCGCCGACGGTATGGACCACGGTGGATCCTGCGAAGTCGAGGAAGCCGAGTTTGTTGAGCCAACCCTCACCCACGTTCCACTGCCAGGAACCGGCGATCGGATAGATGACGCCGACCAGGACCAGGGAGAAGATGACGAACTCGTTGAACTTGATGCGCTCGGCCACCAGACCCGAAACGATGGTGGCGGCGGTGCCGGCGAAGGCCACCTGGAAGAGGAAGTCGACGCTGGGGACGAGCTTGCCTTCGGTCACCATTTCAGCGGTGACGGTGGGGTCGAAGAAGAGGCCGCCGAACTTGAAGACGCCGGGGATCACCCATGAGGCGTTGTACATGATCTTGTAGCCGATGAACCAGTACGCCGTGGCCGCCAGGGCGAAGACGATCAGGTTCTTGGCCAGGATGTTGACGGCGTTCTTCTGGCGGCAGAGGCCGGCCTCCACCATCGCGAAGCCGGCGTTCATGAAGATCACCAGGAAGGCCGCGATCGACAACCAGAGGTTGTTGATCAGGAAGGCGGGGGTGAGCTCAGGAAGTTCGGCCGCGTGGGCCGAGAGGTTGAACAGGCCCAGGATCAACAGGGCCAGAGGCACGCAGGCGAACCAGGTGAGGCTGGTGCGGGAGGAGAGACCACGAACCTTGCGCATCAACAGGGCCGGAGCCTCCAGCAGGCTGGCCTCGCTGAGGCTTCTCGGCGGTCGAACCTTGTGCGGGTGACTTGAATCGATCATGGGAACGTGGTGAAGAGAACGTTCGTCTTCTGACGCCGGAGTAGGCATCAACAAGCTCCGACTATCCATGACGGTCACCCGTTCCAATGTCTGATCCGCTACCAAATGCGCCCGAGGTCGCTGGTCAGACCAGGCTGGCGGTGGAGCGGTCCAGCCCTGAAGAGATGCAAAGAGTTTTATGAAATGTTCAGTATGGACAGTGCGAAGGGACTAGACATGCATCAGGGAAGCTGCAGCGGCTTCCCCCACTCCGTCTCTGTCGCCATGGCCCGTTCCGCCCTCTGCTATCGCGGTCTCCCCTACGACCACACCCAAGACGAGCTTCCCTCGCCCGCCCCGATCGATCACGTCTATCGCGGTCACCACTACGACGCGCCCCTGCGCCACGAGCCGTCCCCGGTGGATGAAGCTCTCGACCTCGTCTACCGCGGCACCCACTACCACCATCACCAGGCCTGAGCGGCCAGGCCCAGCCACGTCACTGGCGCCGCCTCGAAGCTGTAGCGGCAGGGGAGCACCTCCACCCCGGCCGCCACGGCGGCCCTGAACAGCTCCCCGTAGCGGGGGTCGACGCTGTCCCCCGGCGCGAAGCGCGTCACGTCGCCGCGGCTCAGGCACGGCACCAGCACCGCCCGGGCCCCGGGCACCAGCGCCGTGAGCTCCACCAGATGCTTCTGGCCCCGTTCGGTGACCGTGTCGGGGAACAGGGCCAGATCGCCGTCGCTCCAGGTCGTGTTCTTCACCTCGACATAGATCGGCCGGGCATCGGCGGCTCCCTCCGCCGGTGTCAGCAGCAGGTCGATGCGGCTGCGGCGCCCCACGCCGTAGGGCACCTCGGCCCGCATGCCGGCGATGGGACCCAGCCAGGGCTCCAGGCAGCCCGCCTCGATCGTGGCCCGCACCAACCGGTTGGGCAGGGCCGTGTTGACCCCCACCCAGACCGGATCGCCTCCATGGCCGTCGACCTGGGCCTGCTCCCAGGTCCAGGCGAGCTTGCGGCTGGGCGAGGGGTCGTGGCGCAGGCGCACCCGTCCGCCCCGCACCAGCACCCCGGTCATCGGC
Organism: uncultured Cyanobium sp.; assembly: GCA_964492645.1. GTDB lineage: Bacteria > Cyanobacteriota > Cyanobacteriia > PCC-6307 > Cyanobiaceae > Cyanobium. The sequence goes on from CAZBMT010000157.1 coordinate 3,059, forward strand.
CCGGTGTTGGGGCAGTGGGCCGTGACCCTCTGGCCATCGTCCAGCTGCACGTCGGCCAGGAAGCGCTTGTAGCGCTTCAGCAGCACCCCCTCCACCAGGGGGCCGGTGGACAGCACGGGCACGGCAACGGTCGCTGGGGCCATGGGGTCGGCTGCCCGAGGGGGGAGGGCCATACTGCCGTGCGTTCCGATGGGCAGTGCCCCGCCGCCATGGCCCGATCCCTGCGCCGGATTGCCCTGATCGTCGGGGTGGCCACCGCCCTCAGCAAGGTGGCCGGTCTGCTGCGTCAGCAGGTGATCGCCGCCGCCTTCGGTGTGGGTGCGGCCTACGACGCCTACAACTACGCCTACGTGCTGCCGGGGTTCCTGCTGATCCTGCTCGGCGGCATCAACGGCCCTTTCCACAGCGCCATGGTCAGCGTGCTTGCCCGGCGGCCGCGCCACGAGGGCGCCCATGTGCTGGCCAGCATCAACACGCTGGTGGGGGCGGGGCTGATCGTCGTCACCCTGCTGCTGCTGGTGGCCGCCGATCCGCTCATCGATCTGGTGGGGCCAGGCCTCGACACGGAACGCCACGCCCTGGCCGTGCTGCAGCTGCGCTGGATGGCGCCGATGGCCCTGTTCGCCGGCCTGATCGGCCTCGGCTTCGGGGCCCTCAACGCCGCCGACGTGTTCTGGCTGCCCTCGGTGAGCCCCCTGCTCTCCAGCGTCGCCGTCATCGGCGGCATCGGCCTGCTCTGGTGGCAGCTGGGCAGTGGCATCACCCTGCCCGCCGCGGCGGTGATCGGCGGCGTGGTGCTTGCCGCCAGCACCACGGTGGGGGCGATCCTGCAGTGGCTGATCCAGCTGCCGGCCCTGGCCAGGGAGGGCCTCAACCGGCTGCAGCTGGTCTGGGACTGGCGCGATCCGGGCGTGCGGGAGGTGCTGCAGGTGATGGGTCCGGCCACGCTCTCCTCCGGCATGCTGCAGATCAACGTCTTCGTGTCGCTGTTCTTCGCCTCGGGAATGCCGGCGGCCGCGGCGGGCCTGGGCTACGCCAACCTGCTGGTGCAGACGCCCCTGGGCCTGCTCTCCAATGTGCTGCTGGTGCCGCTGCTGCCCGTCTATGCCCGGCTGACGGCGCCGGAGGACCGGCCCGAGCTGGTGGCCCGCATCCGCCAGGGCCTGATGCTCTCCAACGCCACCATGCTGCCCCTGGGGGCGCTGATGGTGGCCCTGGCCGTGCCGATCGTGGCCCTGATCTATCAGCGCGGTGCCTTCGATCGCGGCGCCGCCGACCTGGTGGGCCAGCTGCTCATGGCCTACGGGATCGGCATGCCGGCCTACCTGGGCCGTGACGTGCTGGTGCGGGTCTTCTATGCCCTCGGCGACGGCAACACCCCCTTCCGCTGGTCTCTGGCCGGGATCGGTCTCAATGCAGTGTTCTGCTGGGTCTTCACCGGTGGGCCCACGCCGGGCTGGGGCCTGCAGCTGCCCATGCTCAACGCCGGCGCCGCCGGCCTGGTGCTGGCCACCGTGGCGGTCAACCTGATCACCTGTGCCGGCCTGCTGCTGGCCCTGGGTCGCCGGCTGGGGGGCCTGCCCCTGCGGCTCTGGGCCGCCGACAGCGGCAAGCTGCTGCTGGCCGCCGTGGCCGGTGGGGGGGCCTGCTGGTGGCTCTCGATGGAGGTGGCCTGGCCCCCGGGCCTCGTGGGGCTGCTGCTTCAGAACACCCTCTGTGCCGGCCTGGCGGTGGGCCTCTACGGCCTGCTGGCGAGCCTTGCCGGCGTGCCCGAGGCCGGCCAGCTGCTGCGCATGGTGCGCCGCCGCGCCTAGGGGAGCCGCACCTGGCGGTCTTCGCGGACCTGCACGGGGATCTCCAGATGGGAGCGGCCGATCATCTGGGGGCCGTCGATGGAGAAGATGCGGGCCTCGATGCCGAAGTCCCGGAAGGCGCTCTCCAGTTCCTGGATCAGGGCCTTCTCAACCTGAGCCTCCGCATCCACCACCTTGCCGATCAGGCGCCCGCCGAGTCGGCCGATGCGCTGGCGGACCACGTCACGGGCATTGGTGACTTCGATGACGAGCACGACCAGCCTGCGTGGGGCGTCACCCTATCGGTAGAACCGCCGTTCAGCCGCAGGCTTCAGCAAAAGGGTTGCAGCACGTCTTCAAGATCACGAAGCTGGCCGGCAGGTACCAGGCGGGCCAGGGGAAGGCGGGTCGCCCCGCCACCGATCGGCACCTGCACCGCCTCCAGGGCCTGGCGAGCGCAGACTTCGGCCCCCCGGTCGAGCCGGGCGGCGCATTCGATCGCCAGAATCTGGGCCAGGCCCGCATCGCCCAGGTAGAGGTGCCAGCCGGCCACCTGCACGTAGAGCCGGTCGGCGATCGCCCGCGTCAGTTCCTCGAGATCGGCGGCGGCGAGCGTCATGGCTGGGGCTCGGGGCGTTTCAGCACCACCACGCTGCCATGGATCAGCAGCAGGGCGGCCCAGCCGATCGTCAGCCAGCCCAGGTGGGACCAGGGGTGGCGCAGGCCCTGGAGGAACCAGAGGCCACTGTTGATCGCGGCGAACAGGGCGGCATGGAGCGTGAAGTTCACGATCCGCTCGAAGTGCCGGTAGGTGGGATCGTCGGGATCGGCGGGGCCGTACCAGCGGATCGGCATGGGGGAAAGACCGCCGCAGGCGGCGGTTGGGCGCTGCTGCGGACCCTATCCGGCCGGGGGCGGTGGGGGCGTTGTTGACGGATCGGCACCCCGTGGGGTGAGAATGACCTGGCAGGCGCTTGTAGCTCAGCGGATTAGAGCATCTGACTACGGATCAGAGGGTCGGGAGTTCGAATCTCTCCAGGCGCGTTCCTTCCCACACCGTCCTTCGGGGCGGTTTTTTCATGGCTGTCACCGGCGTCCGGCCGCTGGCCGGCCCGGGCCCGGTCAGGCCTGCGGCGTTTGCCTACGATCGGTCTCACACCGAGTAGCCCCATGGCGGACCGAGCGGATCACGGCCCCACGCACCCTGCAGCCTCCATCGACAGTCCCCTGGCCAGCGGCGATCCGGCCATCGCCGCCCTGATCGAGAAGGAGCTGCGGCGCCAGCAGACCCACCTCGAGCTGAT
>CAZBMT010000158.1:0-6145 GCA_964492645.1 uncultured Cyanobium sp.
CCTCGATCAGCCGGTGCGGATCGCTCTCCAGCACGCTGCGGTCCATGAAGGCGCCGGGGTCGCCTTCGTCGGCATTGCAGACCACGTAGCGGGGCCCGGGGGGCTGGAGGGCCACCGTGTCCCACTTCAGGCCGGTCGGATAGCCGGCGCCGCCCCGGCCGCGCAGGCCGCTGCGGCGCACCTCGTCGCGCACCTGCTCGGGGGTGAGCTCCTGCAGGACGCGCTGCAGCTGGGCGTAGGTGCCGAAGGCCAGGGCATCGTCGATGGATTCGGGATTCACCTGCCCGCAGCCCTCCAGCACCACCGGCCGCTGCAGGGCGAAGAAGGGACCCTCCAGATCAAGCCGATGGGCCGCCAGGGGGTCGGAAGCGGCATCCACGGTGGCCTCGGGGCCCTCATCGGCGAGGGCCTCGGCGATGAGGGCCCCGGCCTGCTCCGCCACGAGCGCCCCGAAGAGCCGGGTGCGGCCGGACCGGTCGCAGGCCACCAGGGGACCGCTGCCGCACTGGCGCAGGCACCCCACCGGCTTGATGGTCAGCTGGGAAGCATCGAGGCCGGCGGCGGCACGGGCGCCTTCCAGAGCGATGAGGAGAGCCTGGCTGCCGGCGGAGCGACAGCCGCTGGCATCGCAGCAGCGCACCTGCACAGGGGCGAGCATGGGGAACCGGAGTCGCTTCTCCTTCTGCTAGCCACGAAATGGGCGAGGCGCCCTTGCACGCCCCCTGGCGGCGTCCCGGGCGATGGCGTCATCCGTGGCAGGCAGGGGGGTGTTGGCAGGAATGACGCCATTGGCATAGAGCACGTCGCGGATGTGCTCCAGCAGCGGCGGCAGATTGTTCTGTTGCGGATCGAGCAGTTCGTACTGCTCCTGGGGCCCGGGATAGCGGATCCCCCCCCGCATGGTGGCGTCGACACCGGGATCGGGTCCGAGATAGTCGGCCATCGCCTGGCGGACGCCGACCTGGCCCTGTATTTCCTCCTCCCGCGCCGCCTGCCAGCCCTCGACCAGGGCCAGCACGGCATCGGGTTGCTGGCTCAGAAGCTCGGGTTCCACCGCGAGCACATCGAGGATCTCGTTGGGGAGCTGGCGGCTGGTGAACAGCGTCTCCAGCTGCAGGGCGCGCTGCAGCCTCTCACTGCGGGGTGGGTAGCTCACCACCGCCGCCACATTCCCCTGCCGCAGGGAGGCCTCCCAGGAGGCGGCGGGCAGGAACCGGAGCTGGGACGCCACGGGAGGAGGCAGATCCTGGGACTCGAAGGCGCGGGCCAGCAGGTAGCGGGAGAGGCTGCTGCGGTCGAGGGCGATCGGCCGGCCGACCAGGCCCTTGAGATCCTTGACGTCCGGGCGGGCCAGCAGCTGGTCGCCACCGCGGGATTCATCGATCACGTAGACGATCACGGGACAGCGCTCCGGAGCCACCCCGCAGATGGTGACCACATCGATCGCCGTGGTGGCGATCGCCTGGGCCGCCCCCGCGATGTAGGCCTGCACAGCGCGGTCGTTGTCGGCGAAGTTGCGCAGGTCCAGCCTGAGTCTTCGGGGGTCATAGTGCTTCCGGTCCTGGGCCAGGGCGAAGTAGGCGTAACCCGGCCAGGGATTCATCGCCAGCACGAACCTGGGTGGCTGGCGCGGGCAGCCGATCAGCAGCGCCAGCACCAGGATTGCCAGGGTCAGCACTCCGTTCCGGTGCCGCTGGCCCTTGCGTTGCCTCCACAGGGGAAGGGAGAAGCCAGCGACAGCCCCCATGGGTGGGCCGGAAATGTGAAAAAAGTATTATGGGTGATCAGAGTGAACGGTTTCCCTCCCGCCCGGCCCCGCCGCCGCGTCCCCCCCTGCCCCCCCCTCCGCCGCCAGATGCGCGCCAGTTCCGGGTCTCGAATTCCCCGGCGGCTGCCGTGCTCGCCCTCGGAGTCCTGGGCACCGCCCTGCTGACCTGGAGCAGCGTCCTTCAGTCCGCCCATGGGCATGGCGACCGGGACCACACCGCGGCCGATCTCATCGTCACCGCCCTGCACCGGAAGCTGGACAGCACGGAAACGGTGCTGTGGAGTCTCGTCGGTCTTGAGATGGCGTCCCAGGAGGTCACCCTCGGGGAGCTGCAGCGTTTCGTCGCGTCCCTCGAGAGCCATGGCCGCACCCTGGAGGGCATCGGCACCCTGGGCTTCGCGGCGGTCGCCGCCGGGCAGGCGCCGATCCGGCTGATCGCCCCGATGGATCCAGGCAGCCGCGCCCTGCTGGGGTCGGATCTCTGGTCATGGGTCCGGGGCTCCGGCGAGGAGCTCAGCCAGGGACCCGCCCCCCCGAAGGGCTGGCTGCTCCCCGGACGTCCGCGGCCGGGACAGCCGGCCTTCCTGGTGCAGATCCTGCCCTTCGCAAAGACCGCCGCCACAGCCGCCGGCGGGTCACCACCGGCGACCCACTGGGCCTTCGCCACCCTGCCACTTCGTGATGTGATCCGGGCGGCGCTGAACGACCCGTTGATCCGCATGGACGGGCCTGTGGATCTGCAGCTGTACGCCGGCGAACGCGCCTCCCCCTCCCAGCTCCTCTACGACTCCCGCAACCTCCCCGCGGCCGGCGTCCTGCCCCAGGCCCACGCCCACAGGCTCGACATAGGCGGCCAGCGGTGGCTGCTGCTGGTTCACCCCGAGCACAGCTCCGCCCCCTGGCTGCCCTCCTGGGGGCCGGTGCTGCTGCTGGGTCTGACGAGCAGCCTGCTGGCCGCCCTGCTGACCCGGCAGCTGCGGCGGCGACGGCGACAGGCCGAGCAGGAGGGCCGCCGCCTGGGGGAGCTGCGGAGCCGGCTGGAGGAGAGCCTCCAGCGACTCAGGCTCCAGCACCGGTGCTGCTCCCTGATCCAGGAGGGGCTGGTGGTCACGGACAGCACCGGTTCGATCCTCTCCTGCAACGAGGCCTACGTGGCCATCACCGGCTACCCGGAGGAGGAACTGGTGGGTCGCAATCCCCGCATGATGAATTCCGGATATCAATCCACGGCGTTCTATGCCGCCCTCTGGGAGCGACTGCTCATCAAAGACCAGTGGGAGGGGGAGATCTGGAACCGGCGCCGGAGCGGAGAGGTCTATCCCGCCTGGATGCGGATGGGGGTGGTGCGGGACGGCTCCGGTGCCCCCAGCCACTACATCGCCGCGCTCTCCGACCTCTCCCTGCTGCGGGAGAAGGACCGGCAGCTCCAGTATCTCGGCTTCCATGACCCCCTGACCCGCCTGCCCAACCTGCAGATGGCCGAACTGCGGCTCGGTCAGCTGTGCCAGCAGGCCCAGCCCCTGGCGGTGATCTGGATCGAACTGGACGGCATCAAGAAAATCGAGGAAAGCTTCGGGCAGGCCAAGGGGGATCAGCTGGTGCAGGTCGCCGTCGACCGGCTGGGCCGCTTCGTTGGACCCACGGACCTGCTGTCCCAGGTCGGCAGGAGCGAATTCCTGATCGTGCAGGCGCTGGGAGCGACCGACACCCCCGCCCTGGGGACGGCCGGCGCCCTCATGGCGGCTCTCGCCGGTCCCACGGCTGGGGAGGACATGCTGGAGCTGGCCCTGTCGGCCTGGGCGGGGGTGAGCTGCTTCCCGAAGGACGCCAGGGAGCCGGAAAGCCTGCTGCTGTTTGCCTCCACGGCCCTGGCACAGGCCCGGCGCCAGGGACCGCAGACGGTGCTGCACTACTCAGCCGAGATGACGGTCCGCAGCCGCCACCTCCTGGCGATCGAAGCCCAGCTGCAGCGGGCGGTGGAAGCGGGCCAGCTGGAGCTTCTCTACCAGCCCCAGGTGGATGGCCAGGGGACGCTGCTGGGGGCCGAGGCCCTGCTGCGCTGGAGAAACCCAACGTTCGGCTCCGTCTCGCCGCTGGAATTCCTCCCCATCGCCGAAGCCAGCGACCTGATCCACAGGATCGGCGAGTGGGTGCTTCAGGAGGGCTGCCGCCAGTGGCAGCAGTGGGTGCAGGCTGGACTCGACCCCGGCCGGCTGGCCGTGAACCTCTCCACCCGCCAGTTCCAGGATTCACGCCAGACCGTCCCTGAACTGGTGCAGGCCTGCCTGAGCCGCACGGGACTGGATGTGGACCGGCTGGAGCTGGAGATCACCGAGAGCTGCCTGATGCCGGCTCTCGGTACCCGGGAACAGCTTCTTAGGTTGAGTGAGATCGGGGTGGACATGGCGATCGACGATTTCGGCACCGGTTTCTCCTCCCTGAGTTCCATTCACCGATTCCCGATTCACAAGCTCAAGATCGACCGCACCTTCGTGGATGGGGTCGACAGCAATCCCACGGCGCAGTCGATCGTGCGCGCCACCCTGGCCATGGCGGAAGGCCTGGGGGTGCACGTGCTGGCCGAGGGGGTGGAGCGGCCCGAGGAGCTGGACTTTCTGCTCCGCTGCGGCTGCCCCGCCTTCCAGGGCTATCTGTTCAGCCGCCCCCTGGCCGCCCCTGACTTCGAGGACCTGCTGCGCAGGGGCATCAGGCTCGGCCCGGTGGCAGCAGGCAATCCGGCGGAGCCCCCCTGCCCATGAGGCTCGCCCTCCCCACGTTGACGCTGCGACAGGGGCTGCTGCTGGCCCTGCTCGCCGGCCTGGCCATGCTCGGCAATGTGAGCACCCTGCCGTTGTTCTTCGGCATCCAGATCCTGCTCGGATCGACCGTCGCCAGCCTCGTGCTGCTGTGGCGGCGCGGCTGGTGGAACGTGGCCGTCGCCCTTCTGGCGAGCCTCTACACCTGGAAGCTCTGGGGCCACCCCTGGGCCATCGTGATCTTCACGGCCGAGGCCCTGTGGCAGGCGGTGTTCATCAACCGCTTCAACGGCCCGCCGGAGAACGACATCAAGGGCCGGATCATCCTGGCCGAGATCGCCTTCTGGCTCCTGGTGGGGGCCCCGATGGTGTTCATCTTCTACGGCCTCGTGCTGCAGATCGATCCGGCGAACGTGGCGGTCACGGCCGCCAAGCAGGCGGTCAACGGCCTGGCCAACACGTTGGTGGCCTTCCTCCTGTTCGTGCTGCTGCAGGTCTGGCGCCACCGCAGGGGTCAGGGACGGCTTCCCCTGCGGGGCCTGGTCTTCTCCGTGGTGCTGGCCTCCTTCACGTTGCCGTCCCTGGCCCTCACCTTTCTCTCGGGCAACCTGCTGCAGGGGGCCGCCCAGGAGACGGTGCTGGACAACCTGCGGACCGTCGCCGAGGCGGCGGCCCGGATGGATCCCCGCCAGCTCGCCGAGCCCTCCCGGCGACTGCCGGCCAGCCAGGGCGCGACTGCCTTCCTGCTCACCGACGCCGAGGGCAACCGGCTCAGCTCCAACCCCGGACTGTTCCTGCGGCTGGAGAACAACTTCGTGGCGGCCCCACAGCCATGGATCCGGCCCGATGGGCTGAAGATTCTGGTGCCCAGGGGCCAACGCCCCGCCCTCAAGCTCTGGATCCATGGCTACTGGAGCACCGCCCTGATCTCCGGCCGGCTTCGGGTGCAGGTGGTGCAACCCGCCCGACCGATGGTGATGCAGCTGCAGGTCCAGAGCACCACCCTGCTCAGCGCCTCGCTGGGGCTGATGCTGCTGGGGGTCCTGCTCAGCGAGCTGATGGCCAGCCTGGTGGAGGGGCAGATGCGGCTGCTGCGGGCCGCTGTGCCGGCGGTCAGCGACGCCCCCCCCAGCCGCACCGACCGTCCCGAGCCTGAGGTGGGTCCGGTCGAAGCCAGCGTCATCGCCGAGGTCCAGATCGTGGCGGGCTGGCTGCGGGAGCACCTGCGCAGGGAGGTGCGCCTTGGCCAGGACCTCGCCGCCATGAGCGAGCGGTTCCGGCGGAGCAGCGAGCAGCTGCGCCGGTTTTCGAGCACCGACCTGCTCACCGGGGCCAGCAACCGCACCGAGCTGGAACGCAGCCTGGGACAGATCTGCCAACGGGCCGCCGACTGCAACGTGCCCCTGTCCTGCCTGGCCTTCGCGGTGCAGGGCCTGCGGTCGATCAACACCGTTCTCGGCCGGGCGAAGGGGGATGAGGTCCTGCAGCGGCTGATCGGCAGCGTGAGGCAGCTGCTGCACGCCAACGACGAACTGTTCCGCATGGGCGGCAGCGAATTCCTGGTGCTGCTCTGGGATCAGCCACTCGAATCGGCCCGGACCACGGCGGAACAGATCCGCAG
>CAZBMT010000159.1:0-6116 GCA_964492645.1 uncultured Cyanobium sp.
TGCCCGTGAATCCGCTCCTGCACTGTCATTGATGACACGCGCAGGATCATGTTAGACTAGGTATCAAAAGACGTGATTGGATGCCGATACATGCTGCGGTCTCTCCAGTCTTTCTTGATCACCAAAGGAATCGAGTTGCGTAAGGCGCCCGCACGACAGGTTGCTCAGCTACCTGTCTTTCAGTTGGCAATCGGTGCCTTGATGCAGGTCTCTTCAAGGCCCTTCCGATTTGTTCAGGTTGGTGCCAATGATGGAATCTATGGGGACCCGCTACGTTCCTACATCGAGCGTCACCACTGGCACGGAATCCTGGTGGAGCCCCAGCCCGATGTCTTCGCCCGACTGGTAGAGAACTACAGCGGTAGCTGCGATCATCTGATCTTTGAAAATGTTGCCATCTCCCCAGATGAGAGGTCGCTAAAACTGTATCGCCTTCCCGGCCTGCAGGCGCTGCCTGGCCAGAAGATGCAGGATGCTTTGACGGTCACATCCACGAACCCATCAGTCGTAGCCAGGCAGGGTGGGGTTTCTGAGGATGTGCTGGAAAGTTTCGATGTGCCAGCGCTCAGGCTTGATGCGCTCATCACCAAGCACGGATTCGAAGAGTTGGACCTGCTCCAGGTCGACTGTGAGGGGTTTGACGGCGAGGTGATCCGATCGCTTGATCTCAGCCGCTTTCGTCCCAGTTTGATCCAGTTTGAGCATGGCCACATGACACGCAAGGATCTTGCCGCCACTGAAGAGCTGCTGAGCAGCCATGGCTATCGCTTCCTTTATGGTGGCCGCTTTGCGGACAGTCTGGCGATGGCGGGTGAATGCATCGACCGGCTGGTCTGAATGGAGGCCCGCTGCGAAGGTGCGGACCTCGGATGACTGTGGGCTCAGGCCGACTCGGCGGCGGCGTTTGGCTCAACCTTGCCGTCTGGGGTGAACTGGTCGATCACCTTCGGCATTTTACTGGCGATGAAGTCCGCCGCCTGCATCTGGGCCAACAGCTGCACCTGGCTGCTGCCGAGCACCTGGTTGATCGTGTCGGAGGTGATCGACTGGTTCTGGCTGGCACTTTCCCAGCTGGTGAACACTTCCCCGGCACGCCGTGCTGGAACTTCTGGGCCAGGCCGGTGACGCCTCCATTGGAGCTCAGGAAGTCGTTCAGGGCCGGTGCCTTGTCATCGGGGACGGGGTTGACGCCGCCGCCCGCCGATTAGTTGATCGAGAAGGGCCATGGGGAGGAGAAGAACCGACTTTCAGCATGGCCATCGCCGCAGATGCTGTCAGTCCTCACTCCCAGGGAAACCGCTGATCGCTAACCCATGCGTGGCCTGCAGGCTGGCTGTGATTTCGGCCTCCAGCCGTTCGCAGAGGTCGTGGGCGCCCTTCACGCTCCAGGCCCCGGGCACCAGCCTATGCAGCGACACGAAGCGCCAGGCCCCCGCGCCTCCGCCTCCGGCGGCAGGGCGCGGACGAGCAGGCCGGCCGTGGTTTCCCGCAGCAGGCGCCAGCCTGTTCCAACGATGTTCAACGCCAGGGTGATGGCGATCAGGGGGTCAAGCACCGTGTGGCCGGAGAGCTTCCTGGGATCGAACAGCCGCTCGTCGGCGGTGACAGGGATGTCCACGGCAGCCACCACGATCAGGGCGCTCTCCATGCCGCTCGACAAGTATCGGTCTTGGAGTGGCCGAAAGGGTGCTGCCGGTCCGCCGGCCGCTCCCCTAGGGTGAGGGCCCGGCAGGCCGTGAGGGCCGACACCAGAGTCACCCCCGACTCCTGGGCGTCCGAAAGCAGGCCCACAGAGCCGGTGAGGTGCCAGGCCAGAGTCTTCTGGCCGGTGGTGGCCAGGACCGCCGCCACCGACAGCAGGGTGTTGGCTCGAGAAGCAGTTTGACGAGAAGCAGGTCGTGGAGGAGGCACCATCATCACGGCCTCGGGCGCGGCTCCACCGGCTGCCAACGTTCGATGCTGGCTCCTGGGCATCATGGTCTGTTCATGGACCCACCAGTTCAAGCAGCAGGGGCTCCAAGCGGCCCTGCTGCACCAGCGGAATCAGAACGTTGTGAGCACTTACTTGTTTGCTCCAGTGTCTCGATGGTGATGTGGGAGGGCAGCGGACTGCCCAGGTCCTGGGCGAAGCGAGTGTCGTTGTCGTTGTTGGCGGCAACGATCAGGCGGAACTGAGGCTTTGGCCCTGGTAGGCGGAGCCGTGCGGCTGCGTTGGCGGCCCAGGGGTTGGCACGCAAAGGCTCAGGGATGCCGGCCTCCTTCTGTTTCTGCGTGATCCCCGGAAGGCAAAGGGTGAGATTGGTGGGCCCTGCAAGGCTGACAATCCGCTGGGCCGGAAGTTGAAGACCCCAGTGAAGCGCCCCGAAGCCGCCTGAGGAGGTCCCCATCGTGAGGAAGGACGTGATGCCATGGTGCTGGCTGAGGGTTTCAATGCGTCGGATCGTGGCCGAGAGGTCGTACGAGTCCCAGGGTTGGCCGTTGAGATAAAAGACATTCTCCAGGTCTCTGATGTATAGAACGTGGACGCCAAGTCGACTCAGATAACTCTGGAGAAGTGGCAGCGGACAGCCTCCGAGCTTCTGCCCCATGTCACTGAACACAACAAGCATGCGGTCGCCACGAACGGCCGGAGGGGCGGCAGGCACGAATTGAAAGTCTGCCCTGGGGTCGTCCTTGAATAGGGAGTTGCTCACCTGGTTGTCGGGAGCGTGTGTGTACCATCTCTCCAGCAGCTGGGCGATCAGCCACTCGTAGCCACCGGGCGGCAGGGGGCCAAGGCTGCGAATGCTTTCCCAGGCAGGTGAGAACAGTCCCTGGTCCAGCAACTGCGTCACCTCGACCATGACCCGCCGTCGACGTGAGGCTCCCAGTCGGCCGGGCAGCCTCATGGGCCGGGCGGGCGGCGCGGAGCGCAATAGCTGGCCAGGGCATCGATGGTGTCCAGCTGGTTGATGTCCTCATCCTCGATCTCGATCCCGAGATCATCTTCGATCGCGATCAGGAGCTTGGCATGATCAAGAGAGTCGGCCCCGAGATCAAAAAGCGACGCTGAATGATCCAATTCATCGGGATTGATCTTGGGAATGGACTTCAGTGTCAGTTCGCGCAGGCGTGCCTGCAGTGATTCCGTCATGCCGGTGCCCGGGGGAATTGGGGAAAGGTACAAGCGTCAGCGCGGTGTCCGCACGTGCTGAAACCGGGTGAAGTAAAGATGACCCACAAGGCGATCAAGGCGCTCTGCCGAGAAACACATGAATTTGCGCCCCAGATCCTGCCGGAGGCGCACGCTCAATGGTACGTCGATCAGCCATCCCTCCGGATTGGGCAGATCCATCTCCGCCAGGAGCCACTCCTCCTCTGGAAAACGGGCCCACAGCACCTCAAGTGCTGCCGTCACCAGGCGGAGTCCGAACGGGTGGTTGTGATCCATGCGTGCGTAATGGCACTCCTGAGGGCCGATGCTGGTGCCGGCGAGAAGGTCGTCCTCCGGGATGCACTGCGAGGAGACCGGTGCCGGCTGGTGGGGGAGGGGAAGCAGCAGGAACTCCAGAGGGCGTCCCATCCTCTCGATCTGCAAACGGGCCGTGGGTCGCACGCCGTGCCGCGCTTCTTCGACCGGGAGCACGAGGGTGCCGCCTTCGAGCCTGTCGAAGAAGCGGAGCCGGGCCCGGCGCCAGCCTCCGAAGCCTGCCGTGAGGGCATCGAAGAGTTCGGCTCCGTGGACGTAACCCTTTCCCGGCCGGCGATGGACAACGAGCGAACGGCCGATCGTCATCGCAGTGCCGTCGCGTCCGCAGTGACCGGCTTGGATCGCTGGCCCCCTTCTAAGGTGTGGTCCCGGTCAGAAACGGAGCAGCCTTCTTCCCAGTGGATCGCTGCGCCATCGTCAAGCGAGAGGGATTGGCGGAACGGGCACGCCGCTACCGGTTCGACCTCCATCACCTTACCGGTGAGGCCCCGATCTACTGGCAGGAAGGGGCCTGCTGGGTGTTCTCGCGACGGGAGCTTGAGCACTGGCTGGTGCCCGCCACGCGGACGCTCCACCAACTGCTGTTGGCGTATGTGGAACGCGTCTGCGCTGATGAGGATCTCCTGGTCTGGGCAGGTGTCCCTGAAGCCTGGTGGGAGGTTTTCCGCCGTGACCGGAGATTCTTCCCCGAACCGCCGCTCATCCGACTGGATCTGGCCTATGACGGCGAAGGGCCGCCCAGGCTGCTCGAATGTGAGGTCGAAGCGCCCGGATCCATTTTCTAGACTGGTTTCTTCCAGCTTCAGTGGTTCGAGGAACTGAGCCGGGCCGGGCAGTTGCCGCCGGGGTCGAGTCAGTGGAACCGGCTGCACGATGCCCTGGTCGCGGACTTCGTCACCAGCGCGCTGCCATCGCAACCTCTGCATGTCGCTGCAGCGATCGGGGACAGTGAGGATTGGCTGCAGGCCCGCTATCTTGCCGCCTGTGCAACCCAGGCGGGGCATTCCGTTCATCTGGTAGATCTCCACGGCCTTCTCATTGATCCAGAAGGACGGCTTCAAGATCGTTCTGGTCATCCCATCAGACAGCTGTTGATGCTGTTGCGCTGGCATCATCTCTTCAGGGAACACATTTCTGATCTCTTGCTTCCTGCCCTGGAGCGTGGCCTGAAACTGTTCACCCCCTCCTGGACTCACCTGCTTTCCTCCAAGGCCTGTCTGGCCGGTCTCTGGCGGATGTTCCCCAGGCATCCCCTGCTGCTGCCTGCCTCCCTTGAAGTGGACGTGGGGATCGACCTTGGGCCCGCCCAGGTGCGCAAACCTCTTCATGGGCATCGTGGTGAGGGCATTGTGCTGGATCCAGGCGACGGCAGCCGGGTGAGCACCTCCCCAGGGGATGGTCCTGGCGAGCCGGCCTGCGTGCTCCAGCAGTTGGCTCCCCAGTGCCTGGTGCAGCAGGAGCCGGGGACGGAGGGCCCAGGCTGTCGTGTCCTCAGCAGCTGGCTGGTGGCCGGTCGCCCCGTGGTCCTTGGGATGCGCGAGGGCCCCGATCCGGTGCTCACAGGCAGCAATTGCAGTTTCGTGCCGCATCTTGTGGTGCCGTGACCTGTATGCGCTCGTGCAGCCTGGACTTCGTGAATCCCCCGAAATGGTTCCTTCACTGGCTCGAAGCGGTGGAGGAGCCCCTCGATCGGGCAACCCCCGAAGCTCCTGAATCCCCCATGGGAAGGGGGGTATTGCTCGAAATGTCCGGATCCCGCGATCGCCAGGTGACGGTGGAGATCGCTCAGCCCTGGCCGCGCGGGCCCCGGTCCTCCACCCCGGCGTAGACGGCCTGGCTGCCGAGCTCGTCCTCGATGCGCAGCAGTTGGTTGTACTTGGCCACCCGGTCGCTGCGGCTGAGGGAGCCGGTCTTGATCTGGCCGGCGCGGGTGGCGACCGCCAGATCGGCGATGGTGGTGTCTTCCGTTTCGCCACTGCGGTGGCTGATCACGCTGGTGTAGCCGGCGCGGCCCGCCAGGTCGATCGCCTGCAGGGTCTCGGTGAGGGAGCCGATCTGATTCACCTTGATCAGGATCGAGTTGGCCACGCCCCGGTCGATGCCCTGCTGCAGGCGGGTGGTGTTGGTCACGAACAGGTCGTCGCCCACCAGCTGCACGGTGCGGCCCAGCCGCTCGGTGAGCAGGCTCCAGCCCTCCCAGTCGTCCTCGGCCATCCCGTCCTCGATCGAGACGATCGGGTAGCGGCTCACCAGGGCCTCCAGCTGCTCCACCATCTCGGCGCTGCTGTAGCTGCCGCCGCCGAAGGCATAGCGGCCGTCCTTGTAGAACTCGGTGCTGGCCACGTCCAGCGCCAGGGAGATCTGATCGCCCGGGCGGTAACCGGCTTTCTCGATGGCCTGTACCAGGATGTCGCCGGCGGCGTCATTGCCCAGGTCGGGGGCGAAGCCGCCCTCGTCGCCCACGGCGGTGCTCATGCCCCGCGCCTGCAGCAGGCCCTTGAGGGTGTGGAACACCTCCGCCCCCATGCGCAGGGCCTCGCGGAAGCTGCCGGCGCCGTGGGGAACGATCATGAACTCCTGGAAATCCAGGCTGTTGGAGGCGTGGGCGCCGCCGTTGATCACGTTCATCAGCGGCACCGGCAGCAGG
>CAZBMT010000160.1:0-6110 GCA_964492645.1 uncultured Cyanobium sp.
TAGAGCACTCCCTTGGTAAGGGAGAGGTCACGAGTTCAAGTCTCGTCAAGGGCTTTCCCCCAGCCCCTTCCCCGCCCAGGACACCCAGGTGCCGTCGTGGGTTTCTGTCGCGGTCAGCCGGGAACATGCCCGAGAATGCGGGACCTTCGCCGCCCGGACGGTCTTCTTGCCGCCCCTGTTGTCCCCCTTCTGCCTCGGCGCTCCCGCGCTCCTGTCTCCGGCCCTGATCACCCAGTCGTCCCTGTTCGGGATCGGCATCGCCTTCAGCCCCCTGCACATCGCGGTGGTCACCCTGCTGCTGCTGGGCCGCTCGCCGCTGCACCGGGCCATGGCCTACGTGGCGGGCTGGGCGGCCGCCAATGCCCTGGCCATCGTGCTGCTGATGGTGCTGGGGGAGGCTTTCGCCATCAGCCTCAGCCACGGCGAGCGGGAACAGGTGCTGATCGACCTGCTCGGGGCCGGCGCCCTCGTTGGCCTCGGCCTGTATCAGCTCACGCCCCAGGCCAACATCGGTGAGGAGGGCATGGCCCTGCGACTGATGAACCAGCTGCCCGACTTCAGCACCTTCACCCTGGTGCTGATCGGTGCCACTAGCGCCCTGCTCACCCCGGAGAACCTGGTCTTCTACCTCAAGGAAGCCGGCCTGCTGCTGCTCAATGACCCCGGCCTCACCGCCGACGCGGAGGTGACCGGGCTGTTCACGCTGATGGCCAGCTCGCTGCTGCTGCTGCCGCCCCTGGCCTGGCTGGTAACCGGCGGGGCGATCCGGGAGCCGATCATGCGACTGGAGGACTGGCTGCAGCACAAGGCGGAGTGGCTCGTGGGGGTTCTCGCCCTGGTGCTCGGTGCCTACCTGCTGTTCGAAGGGCTGCATGGTCTCAACCTGCTGACCGTGGCCGGCTGAGCACCCACCGCCGTTAGCGTCCAACCATCCCCTTGGTCAGCAACCCGCTGCTCCCCGCCGTGCGCCGGACCTGCCTGGCGATCGGTCTGGGCTTCGCCCTGGCCCTGCTGCCCGCAGCCGCCCGCCTGCATGCAGCAACGGTCTGCGTGCTGACCCCCAGGCTGGCGCTCAATGCCCGGGCCGAGGCGATCGCCGCTGTACCGATCGGAGCCCCCACGATCCTGAGCACCGAAAGCCTGCTGGAGGTGCGGATCGAACGGAACGGTGAGCTGCTCTGGCAGCGGCGAGCCCTCCCCGGCGAGCCCATCGAGGGTCCTATCCCCTGGCCCCTGGCCCCGATCCGCCCGGGTCAGCGGCTGGTGCTGCTGCTGCGTCCCCTGGGCGTCCGCACGGATGATTACGCCATCATCGCCCTGGAAGGGGATCCGGCCGAGCGGATGGAGCGGGCCCAGCGGGAGCTCGACGGCCTGGGCAACGATCCGGAGGCCTGGTGGGCCGCCATCCAGAGCAGCTTCGACCGGGGCGACCTCAGCCTGGGCCTGGCCCTGCTCTACGCCCTGGAGGGCCCCGCCTCCCCCCGGCTCGACCACCTCAGGCGGGCCGTGTTCCAGGCCGGCTGCGGCAGCCCCTGAACGCCAGTCCATCCGGAGAGGGACGCGGCGGGACCCGATTTGCCAGCCTGGTCCAAAAGGCCATCCCATGTCCTCCCCGACCAGTCCCGGCGCCAGCCCCTCCCCTCTGAGAGTGCCGGTGGCGACGATGCGCGCCCTGGTGGACGGGGGCACCACCCGGCCCCTGGCCTGGCGGCTGGAGCAGCTGCAGTTGCTGGCTCGCCTGCTGGAGTCAGGGGAGACCCGGATGCTGGCGGCCCTGGCCAGCGACCTGGGGCGCCCCGCCATGGAGGCCAGCCTCGAGCTGGCGGCCCTGCACCAGGAGTTGCGCCACACCCGCCGCCACCTGGCCGGCTGGATGCGTCCCCGCCGCCGCCCGCTGCCCCTGTGGGCCTGGCCGGGCCAGGGGACGGTGCGCGCCGAACCCCTGGGCTGCGTCCTGATCATCGGCGCCTGGAACTACCCCTTCGAGCTCTGCCTCCATCCCCTGCTGCATGCCCTGGCCGCCGGCAATACGGCCGTGGTCAAGCCCTCCGAGCTGAGTCCCGCCTCAGCGGCCCTGCTGGCCGAGCTGGTGGGCCGACACTTCGAGCCCACGGTGGTGCAGGTGGTGGGCGGCGACGGGTCCGTGGCCGCCGGGCTGCTGGAGCGGGAACGCTTCGACCACATCCTCTACACCGGCGGCGAGCGGGTAGGAAGGCTGGTGATGACCGCCGCCGCCCGCCATCTCACCCCCGTCACCCTGGAGCTGGGGGGCCGCAACCCGGCGATCGTGCTGGCCGATGCGGATCCGACCATCACGGCGCGGCGGCTGCTGTGGGGGCGCTGCCTCAACGCCGGCCAGACCTGTCTGGCCCCCAACCACGTGCTGGTGGCGGCAGGGGGGCGGGAGGCCCTGGTGGCGGCGTTGCGCGAGCAGGCCCAGTCCCTGTACGGCCAGGATCCCCTGGCCAGCCCCGACCTGGGTCGCCTCGTGGGGGCAGCCCGCTTCGAGCGGCTCCAGGGACTGCTGGCCCAGGCCAAGGCCAGGGGCCAGGTGCTGCTGGGCGGAGACTGGGACGAAGCGGGACGGAGGATCGAGCCCACCCTGGTGGCGGTCGACGATCCCGCCGACGATCCGCTGCTGCAGGAGGAGCTGTTCGCCCCGATCCTGCCCCTGGTCACGGTGGCGGATCTGGAGGAGGCCCTGACGCTGGTGCTGCGGCAGCCGAAACCCCTTGCCCTCTACCTGTTCGGCGGCGGCGCCGCGGAGCGGGAACGTGTGCTGGCGGGCAGCGGCTCGGGCAGCCTCGTCGTCAACGACGTGGTGATCCAGGGGGGCATGGCCGGCCTGCCCTTCGGCGGCATCGGCCCCAGCGGCATGGGGGCCTACCACGGCGAGACCGGCTTCCTCACCTTCTCCCACCAGCGCAGCGTGGTCAGCCGGCCGCTGCGGCCCGATCCGCCGATCCGCTTCCCCCCCTACGCCGGCAAGCTGGGCCTGATCCGCCGACTGATGGGCTGAGGGGGGGCTGGGCGGGTCTGGACGAGGACCTTAACGTGCCGACAGCTATCCCTAGTGCCCATGCGCCGCCCCCTCATCGCCCTGGCTCTAGCCATGGTGTTGCCGCTGCCGGCTCTGGCTGTCCAGGTGACCGTGAAGCCCGGTGAGACCCTCTCCGACATCGCCGCGCGCCACCGTGTGAGCGTGTCCACCCTGATGCAGATCAACGGGATCAGCGATCCCGATCTGGTCGAAGCCGGCCGGACCCTGACCCTACCCGGGGGAGCGGCCCGGGCCCGGACCTCCGGCGGCAGCCTCACCGTGGCCCCAGGGGAAACCCTCTCCGAGATCGCCGAGCGGCACGGCATCACCGTCAGCCGCCTGATGCAGCTGAACGGCCTTAACAAGGCGGACCACATCGAGGCCGGCCAGAAGCTGGTGGTGCCTTCCTCCTCCCGCAGCGCCGCCCCGGTCGCGGCGGTCAACCGCAAGGCCTCCGAGCATGTGGTCCGCAGCGGCGAGAGCCTCTCCCAGATCGCCGACGCCTACGGCGTTCCGATGAAGCAGCTGATCGCCATCAACCGCATCAGCGACCCCAACCTGGTGGAATCCGGCACCCGGCTGCGGCTGAAGCCGGCCAGCGCCCCCGCCCCCAGGCCCGCCGCCCGACCCGCGGCGGCGGCCAAGCCGGCTCCCAGGCCCGCCGCCACAGCGACCAGGCCCGCGCCGGCACAGACGCCGGCCTCCAGCCGCCCAGCCCCCAGCGTCACCCAGGCCACCCCGGCACCGACGCCGAGTCCCCAGCCGGCCAAGGTGGCCGCCGCCCCCCGGCCCGCCAGCACCGCCACGGCGAGCCCTGGCAAGCCCGACTGGCGCAACTACGGTCCCCTGCAGGTGGACTGGGCCAACTGGCAGCCCATGGGCGGCAGCATGGTGGCCCCCACGCTCAATTCCCAGGGGGAATCCCTCTACCTGGCCGTCAACTGCAGCGCCCGCAAGCTCAATGCCACCAGCCAGGCCGGGCAGTGGAAGAGCTGGGACGACCCCCAGGCCGATTTCGAGCAGCAGCTGGTCTCCGACCTCTGCAAGTCCCGCGGCAGCTGAGCGGCGGCCTGGGGCTGACGCTTCAGGCCGACCAGCGCAGGGGCCAGGGATCCCGCAGGTAGCTGCGCCCCACCGGGCGCAGGTATAGCCGCTGAGCCCCGTCGTCGCTCTCGCTGATCAGTTCCTCCTGCACCAGCCGGCGGGCCAGCCAGGCCCACGCGGGTTCCGCCTCCCCGTGGGCACCGGCCAGGTCCTCGGCCAGGCTGCGCAGATCACGGCCGCTGCGGTCCTCCAGGGCGGAGAGCAGGACAGCCGCCTTCGGGGCCCAGTCGTTGCGGGACGGCGCCGAAAGGCAATTGTCGCAGCGACCGCAGGGCGGGGAGATCTCCCCCACCGCCAGCAGCAGGGCCTGCTCCCGGCAGCCCTCCCCTTCGGCCACCGCCTCGATGCGCCGCAGCTGCTGCTGGGCCAGTTCGAGCCGGTGACGCTCCAGCAGCCGCTGGTCGGGGGGCAGTTGCTGGCCGGCGGAGCGCATGGCCCAGCCCAGGCTGGTGCGATCGGCCGGATCGAAGAGCACCAGGCAACGGGCGGGCAGCCCGTCGCGGCCGGCCCGCCCGGATTCCTGCAGGTAGCCCTCGGCGCTGGCGGGCAGATCGAGGTGCAGAACCAGACCCACATCGGACCGGTCGACCCCCATGCCGAAGGCGACGGTGGCCACCAGCACCGGCGCGGGATGCTCCTGGAAATGGCGCAGGGCCAGCTGGCGGCTCTCGGGGTCCATGCCGGCGTGGTAGGCGATCGCCTCCACACCTGCGGCCGTCAGACGCGCGGCCCACTGCTCCACCGAGCGACGGGTGCGGGCATAGATCAGCACAGCACCCCGCGCCGCGCCGATCGCCGCCACCACCTCCTCGAGCGGATCGGCGGGGCGCCGCCGCATGGTGTAGGAGAGGTTGCCGCGGCGGGCCGAGCGCACCTGCACCAGGGGACGCCGCAGCTGCAGCAGGCGGATGATGTCGGCCCGCACCTGGGGGGCGGCAGTGGCGCTGAGGGCCACCAGCGGCACCCCCGGGCAAAGGGCCCGCAGCTGGCCCAGGCGCCGGTAGTCGGGGCGGAAATCATGGCCCCAGGCGCTGATGCAGTGGGCCTCATCCACCGCCAGAGCCACCAGCCGGCCGCTCTCGAGGGCCTCATCGAGCAGCTGGCGGGTGGCCTCCGCCTGGGCCCGCTCGGGGGCCAGGTAGAGCAGGCGCAGCCGGTTGGCCGCCAGGCGCTGCTGCAGCTGGCGCCGCTGCCCAGGATCCAGGCCCCGATGCAGGCAGGCCGCCGGGATGCCTCGGGCCTGCAGCTGGTTCACCTGGTCCTGCATCAGGGCCACCAGGGGGGAGATCACCACCACCAGGCCGTCCCGCACGAGGGCGGGAAGCTGGAAGCAGAGCGACTTGCCGGCACCGGTCGGCAAGACCGCCAGGCAGTCGCGGCCGGCGAGCAGGGCCTCCACCACCGGACGCTGGCCGGGGCGGAAGCTCCCCCAGCCGAAATGGCGCTGCAGGCTCTCGGTGAGGGGATCGGCCCCCAAGCTCACTCCACAGCTGGTACCTCCTGACCCTAGCTCCCACCAGATGTGGGGGGGCGTACGGCCTGTGCGACCCCCTCATTGCAACGGGGGCGGCTCCAGCTGATCGGGAGACTCCTCCACCAGCTGCAGGCGGACCCGTTTGCCCCCGGCCAGTTCCCCCAGGGACACCCGCATGGTGGTGCCGCTCAGGCTCTGCAGCACCGTGAGCAGCTCCCGCAGATGGGGCGTGCTGCTGCCGCTCTCCACCCAGAGACGCTCCTGCAGACCCCCCAGGCGGCGCCAGCTGGTGTGAAGCTTGAGCACCGCGCTCTCCAGGGCCTGGGCCTGGCCCACGGCATCGGCCAGGAGGCCGAGGGCATCAAGACGCTGGGCCTCCTGCAGGGCCTTCTCCAGATCGAGGTTCCCCTGCTGGAAGGCCCGCACCGCCAGGCCGGCCTCGGCCGCCTTGCTGAGCCAGCGGGCCGTGAGGGTCACATCCTTGACCCGCTC
>CAZBMT010000161.1:0-6110 GCA_964492645.1 uncultured Cyanobium sp.
CATCCGCCTTGGCCTGCACGTCGGCGATCAGGTGCAGCCGCAGCGTCTCATGCTCACCCCGGACGATGGCGCTGAGGTGGGCGGGGGAGCGGTGCTCCACGTCGGCGTTAAACCGCTGCACCAGGGGATCCAGGCGGCCGATGAGTTCCGTCGGTGGCAGGGGTACCCGGGGCCTGAAGAGCAGCAGGAAACGGGCCATGACGTTGGGCGGTTCCATCCCATCCTGGGGCCGCGCCGGGTCGCCCCTGCCGCTCCGGCCCCCCCGGGTGGTTCAGCGCAGTTCGAACAGGAGCACGTCCGCCCCGCCCGGCCCCGCCAGGAAGCTGTCGGCGGGGACCGCCGGGAAGCCGAGGCCATCCCCCCGTTGCAGCGGCCGGCCGAAGGCCGTTCCCTCCCCATCGATCAGCTGCAGCCAGCCGGCGGCGCCGGAGCCGATGGCCAGCGCCAGCCGTTCGCCGGCGTCGGGTCGGGCCCGCCAGAGCCGCACCGGCCGGTTGATGGCCAGGGCCCCCTGCCGGCCCTCCGGATCCAGCAGCGGCGTCCAACCCCGACCGGGGACGAACGGCTCCTGGCGGTAGGCGGGGGGGTGACCGGTGCGATCCGGCTCGATCCAGATCTGCAGCAGCCGGCAGGGAACGTCGCCCATGTTCATCTCGCTGTGCACCACCCCCGTGCCGGCGCTCATCGCCTGGACCTCTCCGGCCCGCAGCACCTCGCTGTGGCCCATGGAGTCGTGGTGGTTGAGCTGGCCGTCCACCATCACCGTGACGATCTCCATGTCCCGGTGCGGATGCATGCCGAATCCACGGCCGGCGGCGATCGTGTCGTCATTGATCACCCGCAGCGGTCCGAACCCCATCCAGGCCGGATCGTGGTGGTGGGAAAAGGAGAAGCTGTGCCAGCTGTCCAGCCAGTCGAGACGGCTGTGGAAGCGCTCGGCGGCTGGTCGGTAGACGGGGGTCATGGGGCGGGCTCTGAGGGGTGGATCGGCTCCATGCGCTGGAGACGGTGGACGATGTCGTCGATGCTGCTGTCCTTGGCTGGTTGGTTGCGGCTGCTGGAGAGCTGGCGGCCTACCACGTGGGCCCCGAGGTGGGCCAGCTGGATGCGCAGCACGGTCAGCACCTCGATACCGGGACCGCCGGAATGGGTGGCGATCGCCACCGGCCGGCCGTTGAACAGGGTGCGGAATCCGTCCCCCTGCACCGAGAGCCAGGCGATGGCGCTCGTCAGCACGGGCGGCAGGGAGCCGTTGTACTCGGGGGCGCAGATCACCCAGCGGGGGGCGGCCTTCAGCCGGTGGCTCAGACCCTCCACCTCGGCGGGCAGGCCGGCCTCGGCGTGGGTGCGGGGGTTGTAGAGCGGCAGGGACAGGCCGGTCAGGTCGAGCACCTCGGCGGTCATGCCGCGGGCGCGGCCGGCGGCGGCGAAGCGTTCGGCAAGTTTCAGGTTCTCGCCGTTGCTCCCACTGAGCACCAGAAGATCGGGGGACATGTCAGGCGGATTCCAGGAAGGGGTAATCGGTGTAACCGGCCGGACCGGGGCTGTAGTACGTCGACGGATCGGCGGCCTGCAGGGGGGCGCCGCGCCGCAGGCGCTCGGGCAGATCCGGGTTGGCCAGGAACGGAGTCCCGAAGGCCACCGCGTCCAGCTGGCCGGCGGCGATCGCGGCGTTGGCCTCCTCGGCCGTGTAGCCCATGTTCCCCACCAGCACCCCGCTGAAGCGGGCCCGGATCGGGGTGAGCACGTCGCCGTGCTGCTGGCCGAGGAAGTCCCCGCGCATCACGTGCAGATAATCCAGGCCCGACCCCTCCAGACGCTCCGCCAGCCAGCTGGACAGCCCGATGGGGTCGCTGTCGACCATGGCGTTGTAGCCGTTCAGGGGCGAGATCCGCAGGCCCACCAGCGGCGATTCGGCCCGGACCGCCTCCAGCACCTCCAGCAGCAGCCGGGCCCGGTTGGCCACCGGCCCGCCGTAGGGGCCCTGGCGCCGGTTGCTGCCGTCCCGCAGGAAGGCGTCGAGCAGGTAGCCGTTGGCGCCATGCACTTCGACCCCATCGAAGCCGGCCTCGATGGCGTTGCGGGTGGCCTGGCGGAACCCCGCCACGATCGCCGGCAGTTCGTCGTCGGCCAGTTCCCGGGGCACGACGTAGGGCTGTTTGCCCCCGGGGGTGTGCACCTCATCGCCGGTGATGGCGATCGGGCTCGGTCCCACCGGCTGGCGTCCTCCGTTGAGCAGGGGGTGGCAGGCGCGCCCGCCGTGCCAGATCTGCAGCACGATGCGCCCCCCGGAGGCATGGACCGCGTCGGTGGTGAGCCGCCAGCCGGCCACCTGCGCCGCCGAATGGATGCCGGGTTCGTGCCAGAAGGCCGAGTTGCCCTCCATCACCATGGTGGCCTCGGCGATCAGCAGGCCGGCGCTGGCCCGCTGCCGGTAGTAGGTGGCCATCAGCGGCCCCGGCACGTGGTCCGGCTCGGCTCGGCAGCGGGTGAGGGGGGCCATCAGCACCCGGTTGGGCAGAAGCAGCGGGCCCACGGCCAGGGGGGTGAAAAGATCGCTCATGGGGTGTTGGCCGGCCGGCCGGGGCAGGAAGGCCCGGGGCCGTAAGGGATTGTTAAGGTCATGGCGCGACTCTGGCGGATGCGCACCCTGGCTGACAAGAACGCACCGTCTTGTGCCTGGGGCACCTGCCGGTAACCCAGCCACCCGTGACGGCCTCTCTTCCCGATCCCGATCCCTCCGCCGGCTCCGAGCTCTGCCCGGCGGAGCTGGCCCTGCAGGTGATGCGCGGCCGCTGGAAGCTGCTGATCCTCTGCCGCCTGCGCGAGGGGCCCCAGCGCTTCTCGGCCCTGCAGCGCTCCCTGGCGGGGGTGAGTCACAAGGTGCTGGCGGCCCAGCTGCGGGAGCTGGAGGCCGATGCCGTCGTCAGCCGGCGTGTCTTCGGTGAGGTGCCGCCGCGGGTGGAGTACGACCTCAGCGAGCGGGGTCGGGCGCTGCTGCCCGTGCTGGATGGCCTGCACGCCTGGGGAGCGGCATCCCCATCAGCGGAGGAAGCTGGGGAATGAGGCTGCGGCGGAACCAGCTTTCCGGTTCGACGCGACTCACGGCGCGCCGCAGCACCAGGGGCAGGGTGCGGAGCTCGAAAGGGGCCCGCAGGGTGGGCCACAGCCCCTCCCGCCGGTAAAGGATGGTCTCCAGCTGATCCCTCTGGGATGGGGTGAGCAGGCCCCAGACGCCGCCGATGGCACCGCCCTCCCGGGCCATCGACAGGAACGGCAGCGCCAGGCCGGGTACCAGTCCCTCCAGGCTGAGGCTGTCGGCCGCCTGCAGCACCGAAGCGTCGTCCAGGCTCTCCAGGCCGAGCTCGGCGCCGGTGGCGCTGACCGCCCGCAGGCGCCCGTGCACCGTGCCGCCGCTGTGGTGGAGCCGCACCGGCACCGACAGGGCGAACCAGGGCACCCCATCCCGGTGGGGCCGGTCCCAGCAGGTCCGGATCGCCAGCAGCAGCAGCTGGGCGTTGAGCAGGCTCCAGCCCAGCACCACCCCGACGGTGGCGGCCGGGACCGGCAGCACCCCCTGCGGGCCCACCGGCAGTGGCAGCCGACCGGGCGCCAGGTTCCAGAGTGCCGCGAGCTGGAGCACCAGCAGCACCAGCAGCGGCAGCAGCAGCCCCGGATCCGGGCCTGACGGCCCCATGCCCAGCACCGCCTTCGGGGTGACCCGGAACCGCCGGGGCCGGCCCAGGGCCGTGGCGACCACGGCGGCACAGATCGGCACCAGGAAGATCCAGCGGTACAGCTCCGGCAGGATCGCGGCGCGGGCGTGACCGCTCAGCCAGCGGGTGAGCAGCAGCTGGCTGACCACGAACGGCATGGCCACCGTGAGCAGGGCCTCGCCGCTGAAGAGGATCGGCGCGATGCCCAGCAGGCCCAGGCTCAGCGGCGTGCAGAGCAGCACCAGCTGGGCCGGGAAGGTGAACCAGTGCAGGATGCCTTCGCTGTAGGCCAGCCGCTGCAGGGGGCTGAGCCCGGGGATCCGCAGCGGGTTGGCGCCCGTGCGCAGCGTCTGCAGGGAGCCGCTCCCCCAGCGGCAGCGCTGCCGCGCCATGGCCGCGGCCGTGAACGGGGCCAGGCCGGCGCTGAGCTTCTCCGACAGGTAGTGGTTGCGGTAGCCGGAGGCGGTGATGCGGATGCCCGTGGCGAGATCCTCCGATGGGGTGGCTGTCTCGAACCCGCCCACCCGCTCCAGCGCTTCCCGCCGCATCACAAAGGAGGTGCCGGCGCAGACCACGGCATTGAGGTTCTGGCGGGTGGGCTGGATCCAGCGGTAGAAGCTTTCCTCGTCCGGCAGCAGCCAGCGCTCCAGCCGCAGGTTGCGCATCACCGGATCGGCGTTCATGTAGCTCTGGGGGGTCTGTACGAAGCCCACCGAGGCGTCGGCGAACAGGCCGACCGTGCGGCGCAGGAAGGGGCGCAGGGGTACGACGTCGGCGTCGAAGACCGCCACCAGCTCCCCGGTGCAGTGTTGCAGGGCGTGGTTGAGGTTGCCGGCCTTGGCGTGGGCGTGCTCGTCCCGGGCGAGATAGCGGCAGCCGAGGCGGTCGCAGAGCTCCGCCAGTTCCGGCCGGTCGCTGTCGTCGAGCAGCCAGACCGTATGGCTGGGGTAGTCCATCGCCAGACAGCCCCGCAGACAGCGCTCCACCAGATCGACCGGTTCGCCGCAGCTGGGCACGAGCACATCGACGGGAGGGACCGGCGTGGGAATCGGACCGGCTTCAGGCGCCGGCCGGTCGGGCAGGAGCGTGAACCAGAGCTGGAGGAAGAATCCGGCCAGCAGCACCAGTTCCGCCGCCAGGGTCAGCACACTGAGGCTGGCGGCCAGGGGTGTGGCGAGGTTGAGACTGGCCGTGAAGCGCCAGACCACGTAGCGGGCCCCCAGCAGCGTCAGCAGCAGCACGGCCCAGGGAAGGCGGGTCATTGACGCTGACCGATACCAATTGTTAAGGAAATCTAGGCGGTTCCCGCGGGCCGGCGGGATCCGGACGGCCCGCTGCCGATGTCCCATAAAAAAACCCGGCGTCCAGGATCGCCGGGCTCGGGATGGAACGTTGCCGTTCCTGAACTGGTTCGGGTTGTCTGATGTCGGTGCTGACTCCGGTTGCGGTCGGTTGGTGGCTTGACGATCAGAGGAGCTGACGAACGGGTCCGTCGGGACCGGGGATGGGTGATGGGAGGGAGCCGAGGATGCTCCTTCACCATGGTCGCGCCATCAGGAAGAGGTCAGCAGGTGCGGGGATCCGTGGGAGTCCCCTGGGGTGATTGTTGGGGTCGGAGCTGCGGAAGGTGGCACCTGGGGCCGAGGCATGCAGGGGACGGTTTCCATGGACCCGTGGGCACCTGAACGATGCATCGGGTGGTCGGCGAACAACCGGGAAACCGGCTTAGGGAACAAGACTGTTGGAGCAGGGGCCTGCCGTCAGCACACTCCTGACATCTGACCGGGTGGGGTGTCATCCATCGCTGGAGCCTCCTGGTTTCTGGGCTCACTTTCACCCCTTCCGGCTGCCCTGGCCATAGGCAATCGTGCGGGTCTTCAGCGGTCGCGGTGCCGACCCGGCGCCCTCACCCATCGCCGCGCTGGGCCACCAGGGCTTCGTAGGCGCTGCAGAAGGGCTCCCCCAGGGACGCCCGCAGCGGCACGTCGTGGCGGAAGGCCTCAAGGGCGTCGGCGTGGCAGGTGGGCAGAGAGGCCGCCCCCGACGGTGCCTCCACGTAGGTGTTCACGTCACTGCGGGGGCCGGGCTCGAGCCCGCGTTCGATGCCGTCCAGGCCGGCCGCCAGCACCGCCGCCTGCAGCAGGTAGGGGTTGGCGGCGCCGTCGCCGAGGCGCAGCTCGATCCGCTGGTCGTCGGGGATGCGCACCATGTGGGTGCGGTTGTTGCCGCCGTAGCTGATCCAGGAAGGCGACCAGGTGGCGCCGGAGCTGGTGACGGACCGCGCCAGGCGCCGGTAGCTGCCGGCCACCGGATTGGTGAGGGCGCACAGGGCCGGGGCATGGGCCAGCAGGCCGGCCAGAAACCGGTAGGCGATCTCCGAGAGCCCCTTCTCAC
>CAZBMT010000162.1:0-6101 GCA_964492645.1 uncultured Cyanobium sp.
GCCTACCTGGCCCTGGCCGGCGCCTACCTGCTGGTGGTGCCCCTGGCCCTCTACTGGTGGATGCACAAGCGCTGGTACGTGATGGGCAAGATCGAGCGCACCGCCATCTACGGCATGGTGTTCCTGTTCTTCCCGGGGCTGATCCTGTTCGCCCCCTTCCTCAATCTGCGCATGGCAGGCCAAGGCGAGGCCTGATCGGTGACCCGCGCACAGGCGATCCTGCTGGGGCTGGTGGTCTTCGCCATCGGCGGGGGTGGTTACTGGGTGTTCCGCTCCAGCGGCCTGGATGGCTTCTCCCCCGGCATCGCCGCCTCGGCGCTGCTGATGCTGGTGGTGCTCGGCTGGACCGCCAGTTACCTGCTGCGGGTGGTGGGCGGCAAGATGACCTACATGGAGCAGCGGCGCCGCTACCGCGCCGCCTACGACGCCATCACCGACGACGAGCTGCAGCGCAAGTTCGAGGCCCTCAGCCCTGAGGAGCAGGAGAAGCTGCTGGCCGAGGTGGGGCAGCTGCAGGCCGACGCGGAGATGTGAGGGTCCCGGACGACCCCATAGGCTCGGGAGCACCGTCCCGCCCTCCGGCCCGATGAGCGTCGCCGCCACCGCCGGCCCCAGCACCGCCCCCACCCTGATCCAGGAACGCTTCAACACCCTGCGGGCCTCCGGCCGCTGTGCCCTGATGCCCTTCCTGATGGCGGGCGATCCCGATCTGTCGGTCACGGCCGCCAGCCTGCTGGCCCTGCAGGCCGCCGGGGCCGACCTGATCGAACTGGGCATCCCCTACAGCGATCCCCTGGCCGATGGCCCGGTGATCCAGGCCGCCGCCAGCCGCGCCCTGGCGTCCGGCACCACGCCCGGCCGGGTGCTGGAAATGCTGGCCTCCCTGCAGGGCCGGCTCAGCGTGCCGGTGGTGCTGTTCACCTACAGCAACCCCCTGCTCAACCGGGGCATGGAGGCCTTCTGCCGCGAGGCGTCCGCCGCCGGCGCCGCCGGTCTGGTGGTGCCCGATCTGCCGCTGGAGGAGGCCCGGAAGCTCTCCGCCATCGCCGCCGGCCATGGCCTGGATCTGGTGCTGCTGGTGGCGCCCAACACCCCGGCCGAGCGCATGGCCCGCATCCACGCCGCCAGCCGTGGCTTCACCTACCTGGTGAGCGTCACCGGGGTGACGGGGGTGCGCAACAGCCTGGAGGACCGGGTGGGTCCGCTGGTGGGGCGGCTGCGGGAACTGGGCCCCACGCCGGTGGCCGTTGGCTTCGGCATCGCCACCGGCGAGCAGGCCCTGCAGGTGCGCCGCTGGGGCGCCGACGGCGCCATCGTGGGCAGCGCCCTGGTGCGGCGCATGGCCGAGGCCCACCAGCTCGGCGCCGATGTGGCCGCCGATGCCGGCGCCTTCGCCGCCGAGCTGCGCGCGGCCCTCGACCAGCCGCTCTGAGCCCGACTCAGAGGGCGGGGGCGCAGGCGCCCAGGGCAAGCGCCAGCAGCAGGACGGCGAGCAGGGCGGGCAGACGCATGGCCATGGGGCAGCTCCCCCCATGATGGGCCGATGGATGCCGACGCCCTGCCGTTCTCGCCCGCCTGCCTGCGCAACCAGGAGCCGATCCTGACGCTGCTACGGCGCTGGCTGGCCCCCGGCGCCCGGGTGCTGGAGGTTGGCGCGGGCAGCGGCCAGCACGCCATCCACATGACCCGCCACCTGCCGGGGGTCCGCTGGCAGCCGAGCGAGCGCCCGGAGGCCCTGGCCGGGCTGGCGGCACGCATCGCCCTGGAGGGCGGCGACGGCCTGGCCCCGGGGGCGCAGGTGGCCGCTCCGCTGGAGCTGGAGGTGACCCAGCCCCACTGGCCCTCGGGCCCGTTCGAGGCGGTGTTCACGGCCAACACGCTGCACATCATGCCGGCGGCGGCGGTGCCCCACCTGCTGGCCGGCGCTGCCCGGGTGCTGGCCGCTGACGGCCTGCTGCTGGTCTACGGCCCGTTCCGCTACGGCGAGCGCCACACCGCCGCCAGCAACGAGGCCTTCGACGCCCACCTGCGCCAGCTGGATCCGGCCATGGGGGTGCGCGACGCCGAGGCAATCCAGCGCGAGGCCACCGACCAGGGACTGCATCTGCAGGCCGATGAACCGATGCCGGCCAACAACCGGCTGCTGGTGTTTCAGAAGAGCGGCGATGGGGGCGGAGGATGAAAGGCTGAGGGGCGTTCACCCCGACCCGGCGGCCGCCGCCGTTCGCCCATGAAATTCGTCCTCTGGGGCACCTACTGCGACGACGTGCTCGAGCGCCGCACCCCCTACCGGGAAGAGCACCTGGCCGGACTGAAACGTCAGCGGGAGGAGGGCGTACTTGTCACCCTGGGACCCACCGCCGACACCCGCTTCGTGTTCGGGATCTACGAAGCGGACGACCGGGAGACGGTGGAGAGCATCGTCAAGGGGGACATCTACTGGCGGCAGGGCATCTGGACCGCCGTGGAGATCCACCCCTGGATCCAGGCCTTCTGAGCACCAGGCCTTGCGAGGGGGCGGCGGTTCAGGCCCGGGGCCAGCCGTCGAGCGCCTGACGCCACACCCAGGACGCCACCGCCTCCGGGCCGCCCTCGCCCAGGGCCTGGGCATAGCCGCCCATCTGGCCGATACCAGCGGCGGCAATGGCGGCGATGGCTTCCGCTGAGGCGACGCCATTGCGCTTCAGGGCCGACAGTTTCAGCGTCCTGCCGCGGCGGATGATGTTGCCCCCCTGAAGGTGGCAGCCGGCGCAGTGGGCCTGAAACAGAGAACCACCCGCCTCGAGGGCGCTGAGCTTGAGAACGCTGCCTTCACGACCATCGGCCTCAGCCCCGGCCATGCCGAGGGCGGCCGGCGGCAGAACCAGGCCAAGCGCCAGCAGCAGGGCCACCAGCAAGGACACCAGAGGACGCCAGGGAATCAATCCTCGTCGTCGGCGCTGCCGGCGGGAATCAGACGGATCTGCTTGCGGCCCAGCTTGATCTCGAACTCATCGCCGGGCTTGAGATCCAGCATGGCGGTGTAGGCCTTGCCGATCAGGAGATTGCCGTTGCCCTGCACCGTGGCCACGTAGCTGAGCTTGCGCCCGCCCTTGCCCACCTTTCCGGCGGCGCCGAACTCGACCCCTTTGGCTTCGAGCAGGGCCTCGTAGAAGGCGGTGAAGTTCAGGCGCTCAGCGCCATCCTTCTTGGTGGAAACATAGCCACAGGCACGTACGATCTCGGACTTGCCGACATCGCCGAGCTCCTTGACCTTGGCCAGCAATTCCGATCCGGTCAGCATGGGATGTAGGAGAGGCAGATGAGAGGTTAGGAGTAAAACATACACCAGCGCGATCAGCCTTCGGCCGATAGCGGCCACCATCAATGCACAACCACCTCCGCGATGCAGCCCATCCGTCCGCTCCGGCCCGATGATTGCCAGCAGCTGATCGCCGTTTATCACGAAGCGGTCATCAGCCAGGCCGGGAACCTCTACAGCCCGTCGCAGATCGAGGCCTGGTCACAACAGGCCGGTCGCCATGATGACTTCCGGTCGTCATTGCTACGGGGCCATGGGTTGGTGAGCTGCTCCGTCCACGACGACACGATCATCGAGGCGTTCGCCCTTCTCGATCCAGCCGACCGGCTCTCCCTGCTCTACTGCCGGGGCCGCTCCAGTCGCCAGGGCCGGGCCAGCGCCCTGCTGGAGGCACTGGAAGGCCACGCCCGCTCCCAGATGGTGCCCCGGCTGCGCACGGAGGCCAGCCAGCTTTCGCGCCCCCTGCTGGAGCGGCGCGGCTGGGTGGTGGACGGCGAGGAGACCGTAACGCTCGGCGGTGTCGCCTTCCTGCGCTGGCGGATGGGCAAGGATCTGCTCTGACGCCAGCCCACCCGCCCCCATGGCCGAAGCCCAGCTGCAGCAGTTTCTTGAGAAGGTGCGCCAGCTCAATGCCTTCGTGGCCCTGAGCGAGACCGACCCCTGCCTGCGCCAGGCCCTGCGTGACTGCGGCGACCACCATCAGGTGGTGGCCCTGGCCCGCTCCCGCGGCTTCGAGATCGGTCGGCGCTGGGGGGAGCCGCCACCCGACGCGACGGATGGAGCAAGGGATGGCGGGGCCTCCCTCGTGCGGGGCCCCTGCCCCCCCCCCGGGAAGGAGGTGACCACCGTGCTGCTGCAGACGCCGCAGCTGCGGCTGGAGCGGATCCACTCCTGCAGCGCCCGCAGCCCGGACGGGTTCTGGTACGACCAGACGGAGCACGAATGGGTGCTGCTGCTGCAGGGGAGTGCCCGGCTGCAGTTCGCCGATGAGGCCGAACCCCGCGCCCTCGCCTGTGGTGAGGCCCTGCTGATTCAGGCCGGCCGTCGCCACCGGCTGCTGGCGACGGATCCTGCTCCGGGAACGATCTGGCTGGCCCTGTTCTGGCCTACGGCTCCAGCTCCCTGACCTCCCCTTCATGGACCTGGCGCACCATCCAGAAGGCCGCCGCCAGGCAGAGCACCGCCACCCCCAGTCCCACCACCAGCATCGGCTTGTTCTCGGCATTCGGGGGCAGCACGATCACCTTCCGGGCGACGGCGGTGATCGCCGTGAGCAGCACCAGTTCGATCTGCACCACATGGCGTCGCAGGTAGGAGGTGATGTTCTGCAGCACCTCGATGGCGATCAGCAGGTTGAGCAGATCCCCCAGCACGGCGATGAGCCCCTGCCCCTGCCAGCGGACACCGGGATCGACCAGCTGGAAGAGCAGCTCCACCGAGAACTTGAGGGCGGCCACCACCAGCACCAGAAAGAGCATCACGGCCAGCACCTTGGCCACGAGACGCTCGCCCCGGTCGATCAGGTGCAGGAACGGCTGGTCCTGGAAAATCCGCTGCAGACGTGGCATCAGTTCTTGAACGGCTGGAAGTTCGGCTGGGCCGGCGTGTCGCTGGGGGGATTCTCGATCACCGTGTCACAGGTGATCGAGCCGTCCGGCCCGGTGACGCAGTTGGTGGGCTTGATCTGGGTTTCCGGACCCACATTGCCACCGCGCCTGAGCATGAAGGACTCCACCTGGGCCTGGGCCGCACCGGTGAAGCTCAGGCCAGCCACAAGGGCGGCGGTCCGCAGGGACCAGGGAAGGGCGCGAAGGGGGAGGGAGGAGGGGTTCATGGCGGGAGGCGTCGGCAGGGGCCGCGGGGTCGTTCCATCCCCACTCTGGGGGCTGGTCTCCGGCCCGGCCAGCAGCGATGGTCCGGCAGTTCAGCCGCCGCCGTCCGCCCGGATTTCCTGCAGCAGCAGATCGAGCTGGCCCATCGACTCCTCCAGCAGCCCGTCGTCTGCTTCCGGGTCGGCGGTGCCACCGGGCTCCTCGGAGAGCCAGCTGGCCTCGATGGCGCAGAGACGTTCCGCCAGCCCGGCGGCCCCCTGGAGGCACCAGATGCGGTGCAGCTCGGCGATCAGCACGGGCATGCGGATCGAACCGGCCCGCAGGGCCCGACGCAGGTCGGACTGGGTGCGGCCGCTGAGGCGCAGCCAGTCCTTGAGGAGGCTCTGCAGCTCCTCGAGCTGCTCCGGGCTCAGGGCGGGGGCTCCAGTGAAAAAAAGGGCACTATTTGGGCAGAGAGAGAGAAAGCGTGACAAGGAAAGAAAAAAATAAGTATTGAATTAAAGAGGAAGATGTAAGGAAAAAAAGAAAGATGTGAGTAAAAAGGTAAGAAGGATATAAGGAAAAGGTAAGAAAGATGTAAGGAAAAGGAAAGAAAAGATGTAAGGAAAGAAAGAACAGATGTAAGGAAAGGAAGGAAAGATGTAAGGAAAGAAAGACTGAAGGAAAGAAAAATAGAACGAAAGAAAGAAAACATATATGAAACAAAAAGATGTAAGGAAAGGGAAGGAAAGACGGAAGGAAATATGTTAACAAAGAAAAACAGAACGAAAGAAAGAAAATATATAAGGAAAGAAAGAAAGAAAAGGAAGGAAAGATGTAAAGAAAGAAAGAAAAGACGTAAGGAAAGAATTAAAGTGGAATGAAAGATGAAAGAAAAGAAAAAAGATGAAAGGAAAGAAAGGAAGATGGAAGAAAAAACAGATAGAAAGAAAGAAAGAAAGAAAGAAAGAAAGAAAGAAAGAAAGAAA
>CAZBMT010000163.1:0-5174 GCA_964492645.1 uncultured Cyanobium sp.
GCGGCCGGCTGCAGACCTACGTCTTCACCGTGGTGGCCGCGATCGTGCTGCTGGTCGGCAGCCTCTCCTGGCTGGGGGGCTGAGCGGAGGATGCTGAGCGCCCTGCTGCTGATTCCCTTCTTCGGTGCCCTCGGCCTGCTCTGCTGGCCGGGGGAACTGGCCACCGAACGCATCCGCCGCGCCGCCCTCGCCCTGCTGGGCCTGCAACTGCTCTGGAGCCTGCGGGTGCTGCTGGCCTTCGACCCCGGCCAGGCGGGTCTGCAGCTGCAGGAGTCCTTCGCCTGGGTCGGCAGCATCGGCCTCGACTACCGCCTGGGGGTCGACGGCCTGGCCATGCCCCTGGTGCTGGTCAACGCCGCCCTCACCCTGGTGTCGGGGATCTGCACCCGCGACCTCAGCCAGCGCCCCCGGCTCTACTTCGCCCTGCTGCTGACGATCAGCGGCGCCGTGAACGGAGCGTTCCTGTCCGAGAACCTGCTGCTGTTCTTCCTCTTCTACGAGCTGGAGCTGATTCCCCTCTGGCTGCTGATCTCCATCTGGGGCGGCGCCAACCGGGGGTACGCCGCCACCAAGTTCCTGATCTTCACCGCCGTCTCCGGGGTTCTCATCCTGGGCGCCTTCCTCGGCCTCTCCCTGTTCACCGGCCAGGCGGATTTCAGCATCAACCCCGTCACCACCGCCCAGCTGGGCATGGGCACCCAGCTGGCCCTTCTGGGGGCGCTGCTGATCGGTTTCGCCATCAAGATCCCCCTGGTGCCGTTCCACACCTGGCTGCCCGACGCCCACACCGAGGCCTCCACGCCCGTGTCGGTGCTGCTGGCGGGCGTGCTGCTGAAACTGGGCACCTACGGCCTGCTGCGCTTCTGCCTGGGGATGTTCCCCGAGGCGTGGGCCCTGCTCGCCCCGGCTCTGGCGGTCTGGGCGGCGGTGTCGGTGCTGTACGGCTCCCTGGCGGCCATCGCCCAGCGGGACATGAAGCGGATGGTGGCCTACAGCTCCGTGGGCCACATGGGCTACATCCTGCTGGCGGCGGCGGCGGCCACCCCGGTCAGCATGCTCGGCGCCGTCTTCCAGATGGTCAGCCACGGGCTGATCTCCGCCCTGCTGTTCCTGCTGGTGGGCATCGTCTACCGCAAGACCCGCACCCGGGATCTGGAGGTGCTGCGCGGCCTGCTCAACCCCGAGCGGGGCCTGCCCTTCACCGGCACCCTGATGATCCTGGGGGTGATGGCCAGCGCCGGCATGCCCGGCATGGCGGGCTTCATCTCCGAATTCCTGGTGTTCCGCGGCAGCCTGGCCGCCTTCCCGGTGGCCACCCTGCTCTGCATGGTGGGCTCCGGTCTGACGGCGGTGTACTTCCTGCTGCTGGTCAACCGGGCCTTCTTCGGCCGCCTGGCGGTGACCCCGCCGAGCGGCGATCCGGTGGCGGACTCCCGCCTGGAGGTGCGGCTGCCGGCGGTGGCCCTGCGGGAAACCCTGCCCGCCCTGGCCCTGGCCAGCGGCGTGGTGGGCCTGGGGGTGCTGCCCTTCGGCCTGGGCCGCCTCAGCGAACAGGCCACCACCGCCATGGCCCGGCTGCCGGAGCTGGTGGCGGCCCTCCAGGGAGGAGGGCTGGTGTCATGAGGCCGATCCCCCGCTCCCCCAAACCGCCCCTCACCTACGCCGGGGGACGCCCCACCAGCGCCGATCTGGTGGAGACCCTGCTGGCTGGACGCACCCTGCTGGAGGAGTCCAGCGATCATCTGGTCCAGGTGGTGGACGTGCTGGAGAGCTACGGCGAGGTGCTGGATGCTTACAGCATCAATCTCATCTACCAGGCCGAGAAGCAGTTCCTGAACCCCTTCCCGGTGTTCCGCTTCCTCGACGGCGACCTCAGCCCGGCGAAGATCTGGCGCCACCTGCTGCACGACCGGATCAACTTCGAGTACGCCGAGTACTGCCAGAAGGCGATGCTCTGGCACGGCACCGGCGGCCTCGATGCCTACCTCGACAGCGAGGCGTTCGCCGCCGGCTGCGCCGCCATCGTCGCCCGCAAGACCCGGCGCGACCCGCTGCTGGCGGCGCTCAACCCGCTGTTCCCCCAGTTCCTCTCGGAACTGATCCGCTCGGCCGCCACCACCCACGCCCTGGGCCAGTTCTGGCGGGTGATGAGCGATCTGTTCCTCGATCTGGCCCGGGCCGAGCGGGACGGGCGCGTGGACTCGATCGCCTCCGTGGTGACCTTCATCAAGGAGGGCCTGGTGGCGGCGGCGGGGGCACCGATCACCTACGCGGTGGAGATCGCCGGCAGTTCCTTCTGGGTGCTGCCCCCCGAGGCCGGTCTCACCTTCCTGGGGGATGTGGCCGTGCCCTACGTGGAGGCGGTGTTCCTGCGCGGCACCCCGTTTCTCGGCACGGTGTCGTTCAACGCCCAGGCCCAGCAGATCTCCCCCGACCAGGCCCAGTTCATGTACGGCGCCCTCTACGCCGACCCGCTGCCCACCATGGGCTCGGGCATCCCGCCCAGCCTGCTGATGCAGGACATGTACCGCCACCTGCCCGAGCGGCTGCGCCACCGCTACCTGGCCGGCATCCGCGGCGACGGGGACATGCGGGTGAAGATCTGCATGAGTTTCCAGAAGGCGATGTTCTGCGTCACCAACGCCGCCATCGCCGGCACCTTCCCCCACCCGCTCACGACCCAGGCGCCGGCGGAACAGGCCGCCAACCGCGCCCATGCCGCCGCCTGGGCCGCCCGCCTCTGCGTGGCCCGCACCGACTGCCTCGACGATCCGGGCTGATCTAGGGTCGGACCCATGGATCAGCCCTGGACCCGACGGCCCCGTCCCGATCGGCTCGAGCGCCGCATCGAGTTCGACGACTACGAAAACACCCGTTTGTTCCTGGAGCGCCTTAACGCGCTGTCGGAACAGGAGGGC
This sequence comes from uncultured Cyanobium sp., assembly GCA_964492645.1. Taxonomy (GTDB): domain Bacteria; phylum Cyanobacteriota; class Cyanobacteriia; order PCC-6307; family Cyanobiaceae; genus Cyanobium. Next base: position 2,919 of record CAZBMT010000163.1, read on the forward strand.
CGCTTCCCCGACATCAGCTTCGGCCGCACCTACGTCAACCTCACCGTGCGCACCGAAACCGACGAGGACCCCATCGGCGAACCGGAGGAAACCTTCGCGCGGGCCATCGATGGTCTCCTCTGAGGGCGCCGGTTCCGACGGAGTCGACGGGGAGGCGCCGCAGGAGTCGCGGCTTGTGGATCTGCGGGCGGCCTACGACGCCGCCGGCATCAAGGAGGTGCTCGACCAGCTCGACCGCGAGCTGATCGGCCTGCGACCGGTGAAGGCCAGGATCCGGGAGATCGCCGCCCTGCTGGTGATCAACCGGGCCCGCACCCAGGTGGGTCTCGATACGGCCCCCCCGAGCCTGCACATGTCGTTCACCGGCCGGCCCGGCACCGGCAAGACGACGGTGGCGGAACGGATGTCGAAGATTCTGCATGGCCTCGGCTACGTCCGCAAGGGCCATGTGGTGACGGCCACCCGCGACGATCTGGTGGGCCAGTACATCGGCCACACCGCCCCGAAGACCCGGGAGATGCTCAAGAAGGCGATGGGCGGCGTGCTGTTCATCGACGAGGCCTACTACCTCTACCGGCCGGAGAACGAGCGGGACTACGGCGCCGAGGCGATCGAGATCCTGCTGCAGGTGATGGAGAACAACCGCAACGACCTGGTGGTGATCTTCGCCGGCTACAAGGAGCGGATGGACGTCTTCTACCAGAGCAACCCGGGCCTTTCCTCACGGGTGGCCAACCACATCGACTTTCCCGACTACACCGCCAGCGAACTCCTGGCGATCGCCCAGCTGATCCTGGCGGCGGAGAACTACCGCTTCAGTCCCGAGGCCGCCGCCGCCTTCGCCGAGTACATCCAGCGCCGCATGCAGCTGCCCTTCTTCGCCAATGCCCGCTCGATCCGCAACGCCATCGACCGCTCCCGCATGCGCCAGGCCAACCGCCTGTTCAGCGGCATGGGGCGGGCCCTGAGCAAGACCGATCTGATGACGATCGAGGCCGAGGACATCACCGCCAGCCGGGTGTTCCACGGGGAGGTGGAGGGACTCGATCCGGCCCGGCCCCTCACCGGCGCGGGCTGAGCCTCAGCGGTGCTGGCGGCAGGCGATCTGCAGCAGATCCCGGACCTGCTGCACCCGGCGCGCCAGGGCGGGATCGCTGCTGAGCTTCTTCTCCACCTGCTCCACCGCGTACATCACCGTGGAGTGATCCTTGCCGCCGAAGGCTTCGCCGATGCGCGGCAGCGACAGGTTCGTGTTCTGGCGCATCAGGTACATGCCCACCTGGCGCGACTGGCTCACGGCCCGCTTGCGGCTGGGGCTGAGCATCTCCTCGATGCGCACCTCGAACACCTCGGCCACCTTCTCGAGCACCTGCTGGGGGGTGACCGCCACCTCATTGCCGACAGGATCGAGCATCGGCGCCAGGGATTCCACGGTCATCGGCAGGCCCGTGATCGAAGCGAAGGCCACCGCCCGGGTGAGGGCCCCTTCGAGTTCGCGGATGTTGGAGGTGAAGCGGCCGGCGATGTACTGGATCAGCTCCCGGGGCAGGGACACCTGCTCCGCCTCCGCCTTCTTGTGCAGGATCGCCATCCGGGTCTCCAGATCGGGGGTCTGGATGTCGGCGATCAGCCCCATCGAGAAGCGGGAGATCAGCCGCTCCTGCAGCCTGGGGATCTGGCTGGGTGGCCGGTCGCTGGCGATCACGATCTGGCGGCCGGCCTCGTGCAGGGCGTTGAAGGTGTGAAAGAACTCCTCCTGGGTGTATTCCTTCCCCTCGATGAACTGGATGTCGTCCACCAGGATCAGGTCGGCGGCCCGGTAGCGGTCCCGGAAGGCCTGCATGCCGTCCTTGCGGATGGCCTGGATCAGGTCATTGGTGAAGGTCTCGGTGCTCACGTAGAACACCCGCGCCTCCGGGTCGATCTCCAGCCGGTAGTGGCCGATGGCCTGCATCAGGTGGGTCTTGCCCAGCCCCACCCCGCCGCAGATGAACAGGGGGTTGAACTCCCGGCCCGGAGCCTCGGCCACCGCCAGGGAGGCGGCATGGGCCATGCGGCTGTTGGCCCCCACCACGAAGCGGTTGAACACGTAGCGGGTGTTCAGGCCTGCCCCGAGGCGCAGGGGGCCGGGCAGGGGCCGGACAGGGGCGGCAGCTCCGCCCGCCCGGGAGGCGTGCGGCCGCTCGGGGGCCGCGGCCGGCGGCGGCGTGACAGGGCCGGAGCCGTTCTCGCCCACCAGCTTCGGGGAGGCGCCCA
>CAZBMT010000163.1:5184-6080 GCA_964492645.1 uncultured Cyanobium sp.
GGGTGTTCAGGCCCGCCCCGGGGCGCAGGGGGCCGGGCAGGGGCCGGGGGGCGGCGGCACCGGTGGCCGCACCGGCTGACGGAGAAGCCTGCGGCCGCTCGGGGGCCGCGGCCGGCGGCGGCGGGGCTGGACCGGCACCGTTCTCGCCCACCAGCTCCGGGGGGGCGCCCAGGGGGTCGGCATCCGGGGCCACCTCCACCTCCACCCGCACCTGCCGGCCGGCGTGCTCGCTGGCCACCGCGGCGATCATCACCAGGTAGTTCTTGCGCAGCCAGCCGCAGGCGAAGCTGTTGGGGGCCTCGAGGCGAAGCAGCCCGTCGGCGTAGTCGCGGCACCGGGCCTGACGGATCCAGGTCTCGTAGGTGGGCTTGCTGAGCCTGCCCTGTAGATCCTGGCTCACCCGGTGCCACAGCTGATCACCCTGCTGCACCAGGAGCCCACGACGCGATGGTCGAATATAGGCATCCCAGGCCCGGAGGTTCGTCTTTAATGAATCCTTCAGTGCCGAGCGCCCACCTCCGATGGTTCAGCCCCGATTCCTGTCACGCCTCACCCTGCTGGCGGCCATGGCAGGCCTGCTGACCTCCTGCACCGGCACCCGCCTGAGCCTGCCGGGGGTTCGCCCACCCGAGCAGCCCCCCATCAGCGACGCGTCGCCCGCCCCCTCCCTGCAGCCCAGCAGCTCGGTGATTGTCGATGCCGTCGAGAAAGCCGGTCCGGCGGTCGTGCGCATCGACACGGTCAAGCGCACCGTGAACCCCCTCGGGGGGATCTTCGGCCGCGGCCCGGCGATCCAGCAGCAGCAGGGCCAGGGATCGGGCTTCATCACCCGCTCCGACGGGGTGCTGCTCACCAACGCCCACGTGGTCGAGGGCGCCAGCGAGGTGAGCGTCACC
>CAZBMT010000164.1:0-6014 GCA_964492645.1 uncultured Cyanobium sp.
CCGATTGCACGTTCTCTGGAACGGCACGCTTCAGGACTGTTGGCAGCGCCATCTAGATTCCTGCAAAATCGTCTTGTTGTGATTCACTGTACCTCCTGCCCGCTGACATCGAAGGCCCTGTGGTTTCGATTCGACGATGACGCCGCAGGGCCGCTGCTGACGCGCCCCTCAGCGGTTCGCCATCCGTTCCCCCGCCCCGGTGGCCCCCCGCAGCCGTCGCCCCAGTGCCTGCAGCGTCCGCTGGCGCCGTCGCCACCAGCAGCTGACTGGCGGCGGCGCCAGCCAGCGTGCGGCCCGCCCCAGGCGCCGGCCCCAGACCACCCGCAGGTGCTGGGCCAGCCGCTCCCGACGGCAGCTGGCCAGCTGGGCGGCCGAAGGACCCCGGTAGGCCGGCAGGTCGAGTTGCCGGGCCAGCCGCTCGGTGGCGTCGCGCCAGTACCGGGTGGCCGCCTGTCGGAGCTGCCAGCACTCCCTGATCGAGCCCACGCTCAGCAGCGTCTCCGCGGAGAAGCGCTCCACCTCGAGGATCCCTGGCAGTCCCAGGGGATTGGTGCCCTGTTCGCTGATCACCAGGCAGCCATGCAGGGGCGCCTGCCACATGCGGCCCGAGAGGGTGGTGCCCCGTTGATAGGGATACATCAGGCCGTAGCAGCACCAGGCGCCCGCCAGCCTTCGATTCGCTTCCAGGTAACTGAGGCCGTGGGTGGCCAGGCCGAGCCTCTCCCAGCGGCCGCCGAAGACCTGCACCAAGCCCCGGCGCGCCAGCCGGGCCAGATCCTGCTGGTAGTTGTCGTCGCCCATCGGCTTGAAGTTGGCGATGTGCAGCGGCCGGCTTTCCCGCTTGCGGAAGGGGCTCCGCTGCCAGAACTCGGGGACCACCGGCAGGTACCCCGGCACCCAGCGCAGCCCCTCGGGAATCGGCTCCGGTGGGAACAGGGAGATGAGAAGGATGTCACGCGCGCGGGGGAAGCGCTCGGGCCAGTTGACCTCAAGCTCCTTGACGTAGTCGTACACATGCACGACCCCCCGGTGCTCCCGATGGGCGAGTCCCGGATCGCCGCGCAGGATCACCAGCAGATCCAGCTGCGGATCCCCTCCGTGGCGGACCAACCTGTAGCCCGCCGCCCGATAGAACAGCCGCACATTCCAGATCACATCGAGATCCTGGAAATCGATCGAGACGATCTCGAACCGGGGGGGAGAACTCACGCGACCTACCAGTGGGGATCGCTGGCCAGGCTGACCGTCAGCCGACCGCTCGGACTTGACGGCACCGTCGCCACACAGGCCCGCACCACCCGTCCGTTGACCTCGATCTCGCAGGCGCCGCAGCTGCCCCCCAGGCAGCCGGTGGGGATCAACACCCCGGCCTGGCGGGCGACCTCCAGCCAGTCCTGGCCGGGGACGGCCGTTGTGGTGCGTCCGTCCGGCCACGCGATGGTGATGGCGGGGCGGGGGATGGCGATCGGGAGAGTGCTGCTCAGGCGGAAATCTAGGGGTTGGCGACCGCTCAGGCCCGCCGCCCCTGGGGGGGAGGACCCGGGGCCAGCAGCGGAGCCAGGTCGATGTGGGCCTCGAAGGCGTCGGCCAGACGATCGAGCAGGGCGTCCCGCTGGCGGCCGTGGTGGGGCTGGTTCTCCTCCAGGGGGGGCAACTGGCGCCGCCGCCGCAGCTGGTTGAGCCAGCGACGCCGCCAGAGGCCGTTCTCGAAGATGCCATGCAGGTAGGTGCCGGCCACCAGCCCCCCCTGGCTTCCCGACTGCGTCCACCAGCCCAGGGCCCCGTCCTGCGCCAGGGGCGCACAGCCCGCCGGTCCGGTCCGCTCGCTGCGCCCGTGGTGGAGCTCGAAGCCCTCCACCACCGGGAGGTCGCCCGGGCCGGGGGGCCAGAGGGCCCGGCTCTGCCGTTGGCGCAGCGCCTTGTCGCCCTGAAAGACGGTGCGCAGGGGCAGCAGGCCCAGGCCGCCCACCCGCTCCCCGGGCTTGCCCCCTTCGAGGCCTTCGGGGTCGTGAAGTTCCTGGCCCAGCATCTGCAGGCCGCCGCAGAGGGCGAACACCTGCCCCCCCCGGGCCACATAGGCCCGCAGCTGCTCCGCCAGGCCGCTGTCGCGCAGGGCCGCCAGGTCCCGAAGGGTCTGCTTGCTGCCGGGCAGGATCACGGCATCGGGCTGCTCCAGGGGCTCCCCCGGCCGCTGCCAGTCCAGTCGCACGCTGGGCTCTGCCTCAAGCGGATCGAGGTCGGAGAAGTTGCTCAGGGAGGGCAGGCGCAGCACCACCAGGTTGAGCTCGGCGAGGGGCTTGCGGCTGCCCCGCTCCAGCAGATCGAGGGAGTCCTCGGGGGGAAACAGCTCATCGAGCCAGGGCATCACCCCCAGCACGGGCACGCCGGTCTGCTGCTCCAGCCAGTCACGGCCGGCATCGAACAGGGAGCGGCGGCCGCGGAAGCGGTTGACCAGCAGCCCGCCGATCAGGGGCCGCTCCACCGGCCGCAGCAGGGCCAGGGTGCCGACGATCTGGGCGAAGACGCCGCCCCGCTCGATGTCCGCCACCAGCAGGCAGCGGGCCCGCAGGTACTGGGCCAGCCTCAGGTTGGTGAGGTCCCTGGCCTGGAGATTCACCTCCACTGGGCTGCCTGCCCCTTCCAGCACCAGCCGGCCGCCGGGCTGGGCGGCCTGAAGTTCCGACAGGCCCGTCCGGATCGCCGCCCAGCCGGGCCGGAACCAGTCGCGGTAGTAGTGCTCCGCCCGGGCGGTGCCCACCGAGCGTCCCAGATGGATCACCTCACTGGTGCTGTCGCCCCGGGGCTTGAGCAGCACCGGATTCATCGCCACCCGCGGCTCCAGGCCCGCGGCCCAGGCCTGCAGGGCCTGGGAGTAGGCCATCTCCCCGCCCTGCTGGTCGACCCAGGCGTTGAGGCTCATGTTCTGCCCCTTGAACGGCAGGGGCTGCTCCCCCCGGCGCCGCAGCACACGGCAGAGGGCGGCGGTCATCAGGGATTTGCCGGCGCCGCTGCTGGTACCCAGCACCATCAGCGGCCGGGGAGAGGCGGGGTGGGGGGGGGTCAAAGGCGGGGGCGGTGGCGGCGCAGCGCCTCCAGGATCCGCTCCCGCCGGCCCGCCCGCGGAATCTCACCGGGCCAGCGCTGCAGCAACTGCCGGCCCATGGGCGTCAGGCGCACCCGCTCGGTGAGTCCCTGGCCATCGACTTCCCGCCGCAGCACCCCCAGCCGGATCAGCCAGAGGAAATGGTCCTCGGTCCGGTCGCTGCTGAGGGGCAGGAAGGTGAACGGGGCAGGGACCTCACTGCGGCCGGCGAGTTCCGTGCTGCTGAGGGGCTGCTCCCCCACGGCCTCGTAGAAGCGGCGGCGGAAGGGCAGGCAGCGGAGCGAGAGGGCGGCCCGCGCCAGCGAACGGGACTCGGTGTCGGCCTGTGCCATGGCCCCATTCTCCCCAATCGACAGGCAGGCTGGAGGCTCCGCTGGAGACCTCCCTTGCTGCTGCTGGCTTCCGCATCCCCGGCCCGGCGCCGCCTTCTGGAGCAGGCCGGCATCCCCCACCGCATCCAGGTGAGCGGTTTGGATGAGGACGCGATCCGGGAGGCCGATCCCCGGCGGCTGGTGCAGGCGCTGGCGCTGGCCAAGGCACGGGCGGTGGCCGCCACGCTCGCGACGCCGGCCGACTGGCCTCCCCTGGGTGTGCTGGGCTGTGATTCCCTGCTGGTGGCGCAGGGGGAGGCGTGGGGTAAGCCCCGCGACGCCGCCGAGGCGGTGGCCCGCTGGCGCCGCATGGCCGGTGGCTGGGGCGACCTTCTCACCGGCCATGGACTGCTGCGGCGCCCAGCTTCCGGGGAGCCGGAGGAGCCCCTGCAGGAGGTGGTGGCCACAAGAGTGCATTTCGCCGCCCTCGACGAGACGGGCATCCAGGCCTATGTGGCCAGCGGTGAGCCCCTGGCCTGTGCCGGCGGCTTCGCCCTCGAAGGCCGCGGCGGCCTGGTGGTGGAGCGGCTGGAGGGCTGCTTCAGCAACGTGATCGGCCTCAGCCTGCCCCTGCTGCGGCGCTGGCTCGGCCCCGGAGCCCTGGTTCAGGCGACCTGGTGATGGTCGCAGAAGGCCTTCAGGGGCCACCGGTCGATGACGTGGCTATCGCTTTTGATGCAGCCGAGCGGCATTGGGTGACAGCGTTCAGCGGGGTGTCCAGATTCTCGGCATACCAGTGCAGCAGTCGGGGGTCGTCGAGCAGGCCGAGCAGCTGTTGCAGCAGGCCGGAGCCGACTTGATCGGGGAAGCGCCGGTTGACCAGATGCACGATGGCCAGGATGCGACGGCGGATCGAGGGGGGCCAGCAGTGCCCGGAGGGTGTGCGGCGATCGCCGCACCTCGGCTTCCAGCCGCCCCCACAGGCTCGCCGGGTCCGTGGGGGAAGATCACCCATCGGAGCTTCCAACCGCTGCGGCGGGTCCCGCGATACGAAAGCCAGTGGTCTCCACCAGAACGGCCCGGCAGCAAAAAGCCCCCACCCGGGGGCGGAGGCTGGGGCGATGGAGCTGGAACCGGGTGCGGATCCCGGCCGGAGATCAGTCGAGATCCGGCATGGCCAGGGTGGGCTCGGCCTGACGGTCGATGCCCTTCTCGAAGCCGGCGGCGGCGGCGCGGGCGCGACCCGCATGCCACAGGTGACCGACCAGGAAGAAGAAGGCCAGCACGAACTGCGTGGAGGCCAGCCACTGACGGATGTTGACGAAGTTCACCGAGTTGGGCTCGGTGATGATGCCGCCCACGGAGTTGAGGGAGGCGTTGGGAGCGTGGGTCATGTACTCGGCGGCCCGACGCACCTGCCAGGGCTGGATGTCGTTCTGGAGCTTGTCGAGGCTCAGACCGTTGGGGCCGCGCAGGGGCTCCAGCCAGGGACCGCGGAAGTCCCAGAAGCGCATGGTCTCTCCACCGAAGATGATCTCGCCGGTGGGAGAGCGCATCAGGTATTTGCCCAGGCCGGTGGGGCCCATGGCGGAACCGATGTTGGCTCCCATGCGCTGGTCGCGGACCAGGAAGGTGAAGCTCTGGGCCTGGGAGGCTTCGGCGTTGGTGGGGCCGTAGAACTCGGAAGGGTAGGCGGTGTTGTTGAACCAGATGTAGGACGAGGCGATGAAGCTCATGAAGCTCAGGGCGCCGAGGCTGTAGCTCAAGTAGGCCTCACCGTTCCAGATGAAGGCGCGGCGCACCCAGCCGAAGGGCTTGGTGATGACGTGCCAGATGCCACCGAAGATGCAGATCAGGCCGATCCAGATGTGGCCACCGATGATGTCCTCCATGGAGTCGACACCGATGATCCAGCCCTCACCGCCGAAGGGGGCGCGGGTGAGGTAACCGAAGATCACCCCGGGGCTGAGGGTGGGATTGCTGATCAGGCGTACATCACCGCCACCGGGGGCCCAGGTGTCGTAGACGCCACCGAAGAACATGGCCTTGAACACCAGCAGCAGGGCACCCACACCGAGAAGGATGAGGTGGTAGCCGATGATGTTGGTCATCTGGTTCTTGTCGCGCCAGTCCTGGGAGAAGAACGCTGAGTAGTTCTCCAGGATCTCGGGGCCGCGCAGGGCGTGGTAGAGCCCACCGAGGCCGAGCACGGCGGAACTGATCAGGTGCAGGACACCGACCACGAAGAAGGGGTAAAGGTCGGTGACCTCACCGCCGGGGCCCACGCCATAGCCGAGGGTGGCGACGTGGGGGAACAGGATCAGGCCCTGCTCGTACATGGGCTTGTCGAAGGTGAAGTGGCTCACCTCGAACAGCATCATGGCGCCGGCCCAGAAGACCATCAGACCGGCATGGGCAACGTGGGCACCAAGCAGACGACCGGAGAGGTTGATCAGCCGGGCGTTGCCCGCCCACCAGGCATAGCCGGTGGAGTCGAGGTCCTTGCCCCCGACCGAAATGAGACCGGAATTAAAGGGCGTTTCCACGGGGCAGAACCTCTTCAGGGAAGATGAAGTTTTCGTGCGGCTGGTCGGCCGGGG
>CAZBMT010000165.1:0-6013 GCA_964492645.1 uncultured Cyanobium sp.
GGCTCCCCCCGTCCTATGGCCTGGCCTACGGGGAGGCGGAGCGGCTGGCCATGGAACTCGACCTGGACGCCATCGGCCCGGCGGAGCTGGCCGGTGAGCTGGTGGCACGGGCCCTCGATCCCGATGGCCGCTCCCTGCGCGAGGGCCTGCCGGCGGCCGCCTGGCGCGACCTCCAGCCCCGCCTGGCGGGCCTGGGTCTGCCCGAGACGGCCATTGATCGTTTCGAGCCCTGGGCCGTGGCCCTGCTGCTCGCCTCCGCTGGATTCCTGCAGCGGGGCTACGCCCCCGACAGCGGAGTGGAGGGCCAGCTCCAGGCCAGGGCCGCCGCCGACCGCAAGCCCATCGACGGACTGGAGACACCGGCCCAGCAGTTCGAGCTGTTCGACGGGCTGCCCCGCACCGACCAGATCCGGCTGCTGGAGGTCACCCTGAAGGAACTCGATGGCATCGGCCCCCGGCTGGACGCCCTCGAAGCGGCCTGGCGGGCCGGCGACCTGCCGCGCCTGGAGGCCCTCCTGCTGGGCGACTACCGCCAGCGGCCCGACCTCTTCCAGCGCCTGGTGGCCCGCCGCAACGCGGCCTGGGTGGCCCCGGTCCGGGGCTTCCTGCGGCGCCCCGACGACACCCTGGTGGTGGTGGGGCTGATGCACCTGCTCGGGGACCGGGGGCTGATCGCCCTGCTGCGGCAGCAGGGGCTGAAGCCGGAGCGGTTCGTGGACGGCGGCTGGCGGTTGGATCCATGACGGCCAAGGCCCCCCCGGTGGCGATCGCGGTCCGCCTCAGGCGTCCGGGGCCGGGGCGCCAGGCAGGGCGTCCACGGTCTGCTGCCGCTGTCGGCCGAGCTGGCCGCGCAGCTCCCAGCCCTTGACGATCCTGTAGACGGCCGGCACGACCGCCAGGCTGAGCACGGTGGAGACCAGCTGGCCGCTGAACACCACCGTGCCGATGCTCAGCCGGCTGGCAGCTCCCGCTCCGAAGGGGAACAGCAGCGGGATGCAGCCCGCCAGTGAAGAGATCGTCGTCAGCAGGATCGGCCGCAGACGGGCGACGGCGGCGCCGTGGATCGCCTCCTCCAGAGGGAGGCCGGCCCGGAGCCGCTGGTTGGCGAACTCCACGATCAGGATGCCGTTCTTCGCGGCCAGGCTGGAGAGCACCAGCAGGCCCATCTGGCCGTAGACGTCCAGGGGCAGACCCCGCAGGCTCAGCCCCAGCACGGCCCCGAGCATGGCCAGCGGCACGGTGACCAGGATGATCAGCGGATCGATGAAGTTCTCGTAGAGGGCCGCGAGCACCAGCGCCATGACCAGGATCCCCAGGGCGAAGACGCGCACGTTGCCGCCGCCGGCGCGGGCTTCCTCCCGGGCCAGGCCGGCCCATTCGAGGTCCACGGCATCGGAGGCGCGGCTGCGGTGCACCTCCTCGAGCAGGGCCATCGCCTGGCCGCTGCTGACGCCGCGACGCGGCAGGGCCCGGATGCTGATCGAGCGCACCAGACGGGTGTGGTTGATCGTGGTCGGGCCGGCGCCCTGCTCCACCTGCACCACCTCGGCCAGGGGGATCAGGCGCCCCTCGCGGTTGCGCACCTGCAGGGCCAGCACATCCTCGGAACCGGAGCGGGAGCGGCCGTCAAGCTGCACGATCACCTTGCGGACCTGGTCGCCCTCGAAGGTGTCGTTGACGTAGTCGCTGCCGAAGCTGGCGCCCATGGTGTCGACCACGGCGGCCAGGTCCACCCCCAGGGAGGCCATGCGCAGGCGATCGGGCAGCAGGGTGAGCTGGGGGGCCCCGGCGCTGAAGCGGGTCGACACCCGCTGGAAGGCCGGCCGGCCCTGGATCGTGCTGGCCTGGGCGTCGGCGATGAAGGAGCGGGCCTCCTGCTCGAAGGCGGACAGGCTGAGCAGGCCGCCGCTGGTGTCGAGCAGTTCGAGCTCCAGGCCGCCCTCGCTGCTGAAGCCACGCACGCTCGGGGCTTCGCTCAACTGCACCACGGCCTCGCGGATGCCCTTGACAAGGCGGGCATTCATCCGTTCCGCCACGGCCACGCTGCTCTGGTCGGCCTCGGGGCGCTCCTTGATGGGCCGCAGCCGCAGAAAGAACTGCCCCTTGTTGGGGCTGCTGTCGCCGAAGGAGCGGCCCGCATAGAAGTTGGCGCTGCGGATCGCCGACTCCTTGCCGGCGAGGCGCCGCACCTGCTCCAGCACCTTCTGGGTCTGGGGGAGGGCCGAGCCCTCCGGCAGGATCACCACCCCGCGCAGCTGGCCCGTGTCCTCCTGGGGGATGAACGCGGTGGGGAACTGACGCAGGGTGAGAACCGTGAGCAGGAGTCCGGCCAGCAGCAGCGCCACCACGAGCCGGCGCCGGAGCAGAACCCCGTCGAGCAGCCGGCCGTAGGGGGTCTCGAGGGCTTCGAGGGCACGGCGGGGAGGGTCGATCCAACGCCGCAGCCAGGCCGGTTCCCGCCGCTCGGGGTGCAGCAGGCGGCTGGCGGCCACCGGGGTGAAGCTGAGGGCGTTGATGGTGGAGAAGACCACAGCGCTGCTGATGGCGATGGCGATCGGCGCATAGAGCCGGCCCACGCTTCCCTCCATGGTCAGCACCGGCAGGAACACCACGACCAGCACCACCGAGGTGGCGACCACCGCGCCGCCCAGTTCCGCCATCGCCTCCCGCGCCGCCTGCAGAGGTGGCCGACCGTTCTCGATCCGCCGGCCGATGTCCTCGCTGACCACGATGGCGTCATCGACCACCAGACCGGAGGCCAGCACCATGCCGAACAGGGTGAGGGTGTTGATCGAGCTGCCGGTGAGCTTCAGCACACTGAACGAGCCGATCAGCGCCACCGGCACGGCGCCGGCGGTGATCAGGGCCAGACGGCTGTTGCCCAGCCCCAGCAGCAGCACCAGGAACACCAGCAGCACCGCGTCCCTGAGGGCTTCAACGGCACCATCGATGCTGGCGCGAACGTTCTCGGCCTCATCGACGATCACCTCCATGGCCACCCCCGGCGGGAACCGGGGGGCCAGGGCGTCCAGGGCCTGCTCCACGCCCTGCCGCACCTCCAGGGCGTTGCTGCCGTCGCGCTGGAAGATCCCCATCGCCACGGCCGTGTCGCCGGCCAGGTTGGTGGCGATGGTGTCGTAGGTCTCGCTGCCGAGCTCCACCCGCCCCACGTCCTTGAGCAGAGTGACCCCGCCGTCGCCGGTGCGGGCCACCACCAGTTGCTCGAACTCCTGCGGCGTCCGCAGGCGTCCCTCCATCCGCAGGGGCAGGGTGGTCATCTGGTCCGCCGGGACGGGGGCCTCGCCGGTCTGACCCAGGGCCGCCAGAACGTTCTGCTGCTGCAGGGCCTGGCGCACTTCGGCGATCGTCAGGTTGCGGGCCTGGAGCCGGTCAGGATCCAGCCACAGCCGGAAGGCCAGGCTGCTGCCCCCGAAGAGATTGACGTCGCCCACGCCAGGCACCCGGCGCAGCCTGTCGCGCACCACCTGGTCGACCCAGCCGGTCAGGAAGGTGTCGGCATAGGTGCCGCGGCTGGCGCTGAAGCTCAGCACCATCAGCAAGTCGTCGGAGCTGCGGCGCACCTGCACCCCGAAGCGGGCCACAGGAGCGGGAAGCTGGCGCGCCACAACGGCGGCTTCGTTCTGGGTGTTGATCTGGTTGAGTTCGGGGTTGCCGCCCTCGAAGCCCAGGGTGATCGTGCTGCCGTTGGCGGAGCTGGTGGAGCGGATCGTGTCGAGGCGTTCGAGCCCGTTGAACTGCTTCTCCAGCAGGGCGGTGACCCCCTGCTCGACCACCTCCGGTCCGGCCCCGGGATAGCTGGCCCGCACGGTCACCCGTCCCGGTGCGATTGGGGGCAGGTTCTCCACCTGCAGCACCGGCAGGCTCACCAGGCCCCCCAGCAGGATCAGCAGGCTGACGACCAGCGTCAGCACCGGCCGGCGCAGGAAGGGGTCGGAGATCGACTTCACGGAAACGCCGGGGTGGGCACCGACCCTGATCGCCGCCCGATCCTGGCAGGGCTGGCCGCCGGCCCGCGATCAGCGCAGGTCGCGCTTCAGCACGGCGTAGAGGTAATCCGGTGACTTGTAGCGGCTGGGCAGGCAGATGTGCAGCTGCTCCAGCCGGCTCCAGCAGACCGTGCGCTGGATTGCCTCCATGGTGCGGCCCTCCTTGAGGAGAAGCCGCATGGCCTTGCAGTAAAGGGAATATTTCGCCTCCAGCTCTCCGATCGTGGGGGGCTGACCCTGGACCTGGGGCATGGCGGAAGGGGGCACCCGGGTTCTGCAGGGGTGCCCAGCCACTCTACGAGCCGGCCAGGATCCCCTCGACGTCCACCGTCTTCGCCGCCGGGTCATGGCCGAGGGTGGCGGCCTGGTCGTCGCTGAGCCGCCCGGCCGCATGCAGCACGGCGGTGATGCGGGCGATGTCGAGCACGGCGTGACAGCGGTAGCCCGCCCGGGCCAGCCGCTCGCGGGCGCTGGTGTCGGCCCGGCCGCCGTGGTCGATGAACACCACCACGTCCTCCACCTCCAGGCCGGAGCTCTCCAGCTTGGCGATGCCCTCCAGCACACTGCTGCCGGTGATCAGGATGTCGTCCACCACCACCACCCGGTCGCCCTCCTCGAAATCCCCTTCGATCAGGCGGCGGGCCCCGTGCGCCTTCACCTCCTTGCGGGGATAGAGCAGGGGCTTGTGCAGCTGCAGCGACAGCCCGGTGGCGGTGGGCAGGGAGCCGTAGGGGATGCCGGCGATCCGGTCGAAGACCAATTCGCCGAGCTGGCCGGCATAGGCATGCAGCACCCGGTGGAACAGGTTGGGATCGGAGATGATCTGGCGCAGGTCGACGTAGTAGTTGAAGACGGCGCCCGAGGCCTGCACGTAGTCGCCGAACAGCAGGCAGCCGATGTCGAACAGGTCGAGGATCAGGCTGGCCAGGGGGTCGCGGGAAGCATCACCATCTGCTCCTGCCCAGGCATCGGTGATTCCGTGCGGGCGACGTTCCGGCAGCCACACGCTGCAGGCCTCGCCCTGGTCCGGCGCCCGCCGCTCCAGCCAGCGGTCGCGGCGCTCGCTGATCCGCTGCTTGAGGGCGGCGGCGCGGACGGCGATGTCGTCCTCCACCAGCAGGTTCTGGGGCAGGGGCATCAGCAGGCCGTCGGCGGCCGGGCTCAGCCCCGCCTCCAGCAGGGCGTCGAGCCGGTCCTCCTCGCCCCAGAGGCTGCGCAGGATCAGGAAGCGCTCCGGGGCCTCCTGGCGCACCCGGGCCAGGATCGCCGGGTCACTGGTGCCCACCTCCAGCAGCAACTGGTCGGGGGTGGCCCAGAGCTGGCACTCCCGCACGATGCGCAGATAGAGCGGGTCGCTCTCGTCGGGGTGGTGCTGCAGCACCCGGGCGGCAGCGTTGGAGCTGTGGCAGGTGATCACCACCGCCTTCTCGGGATACAGCAGGAACGGGGCGGCGATGTCCTGGCCTGCCAGGGGCGAGAGGGTGACGCCATCGGCGCCGAGTTCGCGGAACAGGTAATGGGCCAGCGCCGAGGAGCTGTTCAGATCCCCGTGCTTGGTGTCGATGATCAGGGGGATGTCGAGGGGCACCAGCTCCCGCACCTCCCGCAGCAGTTCCAGCCCGACGGGGCCGAGGGCCTGGTAGAAGCCGAGGCTGGGCTTGTAGGCACAGACGTGGTCGGCGGTGGCCTCCACCACCGCCTTGATCCAGTGGCGCGCCTGGGAGAGAAACGAGCGGCCGCCCATGCCACGGCGGTGGGCCCAGGCCTGCAGCATCTCCGGGTTGGGATCGAGGCCGGTGACCAGGAGCGACTGACGGGCGGCGATGGCGTCGGTGAGCTGGACGAAGAAGCCCATCGCACGGGGGACTGGTGCCCAAGGTGCTAAGGCGAGGGCCGGCGCCGGCGCGAGGGGGTGACACAGGACTTATTGATCCCCGCGCCCCAGCGGCGGTCTCAGCCCTGCATTTCGACGTACTCGGGGCTCCAGCGGCAGGCCTCCAGGCGCG
>CAZBMT010000166.1:0-6008 GCA_964492645.1 uncultured Cyanobium sp.
GCCCTGCGCCGCTGGCAGGCCGACCAGTGCCGCCGCTGGGGCGGGCGGGTGCAGCTGGGGCTGCACGCCTGCTCCAGCCGCCAGGAGGGCGAACACGTGATGACCATGCTGCGCCGCTCCGACGGCAGCACGTTGGAAGTCCGCAGCGACTGGACCGTGGATGCCAGCGGCCACGAGCGGGCCCTGCTGGGGGATCCTCCGGTGACGGACCGCCGCCGCGATGGGCTGGTGCGGGCCGCCGGCCTGGAGTGGCTGCTGCGGGTGTCCCCCTCCTGCTGGGAGCGCTGGGCCGACCGGCTCAGCTTCTGCCTGGGCAGCGACTGGGTGCCCCAGGGCTACGGCTGGATCTTTCCGATGCAGCCCGGGGTGCTGAAGCTCGGCGTCTGCCGGCTGGTGGATGGCCAGCGGCGCCAGCCGCCCTTGGGCGGGCTGATCGCCGACCTGGGCCGGCGGCTGCTGACAGGGGGCGAAGCGGCTGGCGAGTGGGCGGGCGGGTCAGTCAGCGAACCCTTCGAGGTGCTCGACCGCCACGGGGGCCTGGTGCGCAGCACGATCCGGCGACGGGAGCCCCACCAGCGGGGCCGGCTGGTGGGCCTGGGGGATGCGGTCAGCACCGCGAACCTGCTGGGCGGCGAAGGGATCCGCCACGCCCTCACCAGCAGTGCCGTGCTGGCTCCCCTGCTGCAGCAGGCCCTCTCGACCCCAGGCCGTTCCTCCACGGGGCAGTGGGCAGAGCGGGCCCTGAGGGACTACGCGCCGCAACTGCGCCGTGCCCTCGGCTGGCGCTGGTCGCTGAGCGGACGTCTGGCCAGGCGCACCTGGCTGGGTCTGCACGGGCCCCGGGCCGATGGCCGGCTGGACCTCGTGCTTCGGGGACTGGAGAGGAGCAGGGCGGAGGATCTCTCTGCCCTGCTGTTCGGTTATCGGTTCGAGCGGTACGGCCTCAGGGCGCTGCCATACCTGCTCGGCTGGCGCTGATGCCAGGCCTGTGCCGGAACCTCAGAGGACGCCGCGGGAGGCCAGGCCCAGGATCGCGCCCATGCCCAGGATGTGGCCCAGGCTGGTGGTGCCGAGCATGGCGCCGTGGCTGAAGCCGCCGAAGAAGTTGTCGCTGGGCAGCTTGAGGCCGACGTTCTGCTGCTGGATGGTGGCCTTGCCGATGGCGATGGCGATGACGTTGCAGACGATCATGACCAGGGCCACCTTTGGGGACCAGCTGATCGAAGCGGGAGCCATGGCCAGGAGAGGAGCGATCATGATGCACTTGCCGACGCCCCATCTTCCGGGTCAGGGCGAGCTGTGCCCCGCCCCCTTAAGACTTGTTCACCTGGTTTGCGGATGAACCCGCCGCCCCGGCTTGCGCGGGGAGCAGCCGGAACCCCAGCAGCACCACCAGGTTGCTGAGGGTCAGGAAGGCTTCGGCCCCGCCGTGCAGGGGATCGACGTCCGCCAGCTGCCGGCCGTAGAGCTGCTGGGCCACCACCGCGGCGGCGATCGTGACCGCCACGAACAGCAGGGTCAGCTGGAATCCCCGCAGCGCCAGCCGGGGAAAGGCCCTCACCTGGCGGGCCCACCAGAGGAAGGCCAGGTAGGGAAGCAGGGAGAGCGCGAAGAACGGGGCCGGATCGATGGCGCCGAGGCCCTGGAACCAGGCGGCCAGGGGCAGGGTCACGAGGGTTCGTCCTCCGGCGAGGGCCGCTGCTGGCGCAGCAGGTTCCAGGCGGCCAGGGCCATCGCTCCGTTTCCGATCGCGGTGAGGCCGGCCTGCAGCACCACCAGCCCCCTGAGGGCCTCGCTGTTGTCGAACAGATGCCAGGTGCAGGCCGCCATGGCGCTCACCAGCGCCGGCACCATCGCCAGGGCCAGCCAGCGCCAGCCCCCCTCCCGCCGTCGGCTGCCGAAGGCCTGCACGGCCAGGATCGCCAGCATCCACTCCAGCACCGAGGTGATGTGGATCCACCAGGTGGGCAGCGACAGCGCGTGCATGGGCGGGACCTGGTGCGATCCGTAATGTACGGAGCCGGAACCACCCCCTGCGGCGGATGCGTGCTCTGATCTGCGGGTATTACGGAGAGCACAACCTCGGCGACGACGCCCTGCTGGAGGTGCTTCTGGGCCAGCTGCCGCAGGATTGCCGTCCCCTGGTCACGGCCCACGACCAGGCCCTGGTGCAGGAGCGTTTCGGGGTGGAAACCACCGACCGCCGGAGGCTGAAGGGGGTATTGGCCGCCCTGGGACGCTGCGACGCCCTGGTGCTCGGCGGCGGCAGCCTGCTCCAGGACGCCACCAGCTTCCGCAGCCTCCTCTACTACGGCGCCCTGATGCTGGCGGCCCGGAGCCGGGGCAAGCCCGTCCTGCTCTGGGGCCAGGGCCTGGGGCCCCTGCGCCGCCGCCGCAGCCGGCTGCTGGTGCGGGGGCTGCTGCCCCTTGCCACGGCGATCAGCTGGCGGGACCAGGCCTCCGCAGCGCAGGCGAGGGCCTGGGGGGTGGGGGCCCGCGTAGGGAGCGATCCTGTCTGGGGCCTGCCCCCCAGGGACTGGAGCGGCAGGGGCGGCCCGATCGTGGTCTGCTTCCGGCCGGTGCGCCAGCTCGATGCCGCGGCCTGGCGGCCCTGGCTGGCGGCCCTGGAGGGGCTGGCGCTGGCGGCCGATCGGGAGGTGCACTGGCTGCCCTTCCACCAGGACCAGGACCGGGGACTGCTGGCCGATCTCTGCCGGCAGGGACTGGTGGGGCCGGCCCTCGCCGCCCGCAGCCGGGAGCTGGCGGCCGCGACCCCGCAGGAGGCCATGGCGGCGTTTGCCCAGGCGGGCCTGGTGCTGGCCATGCGGCTGCATGGCCTGATCCTGGCGGCCCTGGCGGGCAGCCCCTGCGTCGCCCTCAGCTACGACCCCAAGGTGGCCGCCGCGGCGGCCGGCATCGGCTGCCCCTGCCACGATCTGGAGATTCCGCCGCCACCAGGCCTCCAGGAGGAGTGGGCCGCCGTGCTCGACCAGCCAGCGGATCCGGAGGGCATCGCCGCCCTGCGCCAGGAAAGCCTGGTGCACCGTGCGGTGCTGAACACCCTGAAGGGCTGACCGTCAGCCCGTCGTTTCCCCCTGCAGGCGGGCCAGTTCGGCGAGCAGCTCCCGGCTGTGTCCGGACGGCCGCACCGCCACCCAGCGGGCCCGCAGCACCCCGTCCGGGTCGATCAGAAACGTGTGGCGCGCCGAAAAGGGCGCCAGCCAGGAGCCGTAGCGACGGCTGGTGGCCCCGCCCGGATCCGACAGCAGCGGGTAGGCCAGACCCTCGCTGCCGCAGAACGAAAGGTGCGCCTCCGGGTCATCGGCACTCACGCCCACCACCTCGGCGTTGCGGGCATGGAAGGCCTCCAGGTCCTTCTGGAAGCCCCGGGCCTCAAGCGTGCAGCCGCTGGTGAAGTCCTTGGGATAAAAGTAGAGGGTCAGCCAGCGACCCCGGAAGTCAGACAGGCTCCGGTGGGCCTCCACGACTGCGCCATCCGCTGCTGGCGCCACACCGTCCAGGTCGAAGGCGGGTGCCGGCTGGCCGATCTCCGGAAGGGTGCCGCCCATGGCCCGGGCCCGGGATGGGCGAGCCAGCAGGCTGAGGGCGGCCAGAAGGGATCCCCCCAGAAACGTGCGACGGTCCACAACCAGGCTTCTATGTGGGCTGGACCCTAGCGGTGCCGTCCGGGCAATCAGACCTTGGCCAGATTGACGCCGAGTTCCTTGGCGTAGGCGCCGAGACCCTTCTTCTGGATCGTCTTGAGAGCCCGGGTGGACACGCGCAGCTTCACGAAGCGGTTGCCTTCGGCCCACCACAGACGACGCTCCTGCAGATTCACCTGCTGCAGCTTCTTGGTGCGCACGTGGGAATGGCTGACGGCCATGCCGTTGTTGGCGCGCTTGCCGGTGAGCTGACAGACCCGGGACATGACGGTACGGCGGTGGTGTGACGACGGTGGACGTAGACGGTGGACGATGCAGGCCTGGGCCAGCCTGAGACTTTATCAAATGGGCCCCTGGCCCTGGAGCCTGGCGCCGCTGAGGGGATCGAACCAGAGTTCGTGCTGCCGCTGCCAGCCCACCCGGGGCTCCGCGGGCAGCGGCAGCTCGGGGTCGCAGAGCACCCGCAGCGGGCCCCAGCGGCTGTCGAGCCAGAGAAGCTGTTGGTGGCCCCACCATTCACGTCGCAGCAGCCGGGCCGCCAGCGGCCCATCCTCGACAAGGTGCAGATGCTCGGGCCGCAGGCCCAGCTGGCGCCCCGGCGCGATCGCCAGCAGGTTGATCGCCGGCCGCCCCAGGAAGCCGGCGACGAAGCGGTTGGCCGGATCGGCGTAGAGCTCCCGCGGGCTGCCCACCTGCTGCAGCCGGCCCGCATCCAGCAGGGCGATGCGGTCGGCGATGCCGACGGCCTCCTGCTGGTCGTGGGTGACGTAGATCACCGGCTGCTCCCGCCCGCACAGCAGCCGCCGCAGTTCCGGCCGCAGCTCCTCCCGCAGCTGGGCGTCGAGGTTGCTCATCGGCTCATCCAGCAGCATGATCCGCGGCTGCCGCAGCAGGGCCCGGGCCAGGGCCACCCGCTGGCGCTGGCCGCCGGACAGCTGGGCGGGCCGGCGCTGGCGCAGCTCCCCGAGCTGCAGCAGCGCGAGCACGGCCGTGAGGCGCCGCTGGCGCTCGGCGGCGGCCACGCCACGCACCTTCAGCCCCAGTTCCAGGTTGCCCTCCACGCTCAGGTGGGGATAGAGGGCATAGCTCTGGAACACCATCGCCACCTGCCGTTCGCCCGGGCCGAGGTCGCTCAGGTCCTGTCCGTCCAGCAGCACCTGGCCGGCGCTGGCCGGGTCCAGCCCCGCCACCACCCGCAGGGTTGTCGATTTGCCGCAGCCGCTCGGCCCGAGCAGGGCGAGGCATTCTCCGGGGGCGACCGCCAGATCGAGCCCGTCCAGCAGCCGGCGCCCCCCCACCTCCCGGCACAGCCGGCGCAGCTCCAGACCGCTGGCCGCTGGCGCGTTCATCCCTTCACCGCCCCGCGGGTGAGGCCCGAGACGATGGGCCGCTGGGCCAGCAGCACCAGCAGCATCAGGGGCAGGCTGCCCAGCACCGTGGCGGCGGCGAAGGCGCCGTAGGGAATGGTGAACACCGAGCCGCCGCCGATCCGGGCGATGGCGATCGGCAGGGTGAGCAGGTCGTTGCGGCTGATCCAGGTGAGGGCGATGGCGTACTCGTTCCAGCTGGCCAGGAACACCAGGATGCCCGTGCTGGCCAGGGCCGGCCCCAGCAGGGGCAGCAGCACGTGCCGCAGTCGCTGGCCGAGGTCCAGGCCCTCCAGCCGGGCCGCGTCCTCCAGTTCGACCGGGAGGTCGGCGAAGGCGGCGCGCAGCAGCAGCACCGCCAGCGGCAGCGACAGGCCCGCGTAGGGCAGGCTGAGCGCGAGCAGATCATTGGCCAGGCCGAAGCGGCGGGCGATCTCCAGCAGCGCCAGGAACAGCAGCACGGTGGGGAACATCGCCGCCGCCACCAGCCCCAGGCCGACCCCCCAGCGCAGCAGGCCGCGCTGCTGCTGCAGTCCGTAGGCGCAGGGCACCGCCAGCAGCAGCGTCAGCATGGTGGTGGCCAGGGCCACAAGGGTGCTGTTGCCCAGGTAGCGCCAGAAGGGCGGATCGCCGGAGAGCACCAGGCGGTAGTTGGCCAGCGTCCAGGGGTTTCCCTCCAGCAGCGGGCCTACCAGCGCCTCCGGGCGCAGCAGGGAGGTGCGCAGCTGCCAGAGCAGCGGTCCCAGGCTCCAGAGCAGCACCAGCAGCCTCATGCCGCCCAATCCCGCCGCCACAGCATCCAGCCGCCGCCGAGCAGCACCAGCAGCAGGAAGGTGGCGAGCATCAACGTGGCCGCATAGCCGAAGTCGAGGAAGCGCATGGCATTGAGGTAGGCGTAAAGGGCCAGGCTCTCGGTGCTGCCGGCCGGCCCCCCGCCGCTGAGCACCTGGATCAGGTCGAACACCCCCAGGGCCTG
>CAZBMT010000167.1:0-5939 GCA_964492645.1 uncultured Cyanobium sp.
CCACCACCGTGGCCACCCGCAGCTGGCACTTCAGGGAGCTCCTGCGGGACGCCCTGGAGCGGTCCGCCGACGATCCCGCCGCCGAGCTCCCCTTCCGCCTGCATGACTTCGGCTCCCGCGGTGTCTCCAGCCGGGAGAGCGCCGCCATCGGCGGTCTGGCCCACCTGGTGGCCTTCCGCGGCACCGACACGGTCGCCGCCCTTGTGGCGGGCCGGCGCCACTATGACGCCCCGATGGCCGGCTTCTCGATTCCTGCGGCCGAGCACTCCACGATCATGGCCTGGGGGCAGGAGCACGAGCTGGAGGCCTACCGGACCATGCTCAACCGCTTCGCCGGGCCCGGCGCCGTGCTGGCGGTGGTGTCCGATGCCTACGACCTCTGGAACGCCGTCGACCGTCTCTGGGGCGAGCAGCTGCGGCAGCAGGTGATCGCCTCGGGCGCCACCGTGGTGATCCGGCCCGATTCGGGCGATCCGGTGGCGATCGTGCCCAAGTTGCTGCGCCGCCTGGAGAGCCGTTTCGGCAGCCGGATCAACGCCAAGGGCTTCCGGGTGCTGGAGTACGTGCGGGTGATCCAGGGGGATGGCATCACCGCCACCAGCCTGCCGCCGGTGATCGCGGCGGTGCTGGCGGCGGGCTTCAGCATCGAGAACGTGGCCTTCGGCATGGGTGGCGGCCTGCTGCAGCAGGTGAACAGGGACAGCCAGCGCTTCGCCTACAAGGTGTCATGGGTGGAGCGGGCCGGCCGGATTCATCCGGTGCACAAGTGCCCGGTCACCGATCCCGCCAAGACCAGCAAGGCGGGCATCCTCGACCTGATCCGGGACGAACGGGGCTACCGGACCGTGGTGCTGCAGCGGCCGGGGCCCCATCCGGCCAGCTGCCTCCGGACCGTCTTCGAGAACGGCACGCTGCGGCGGCGCTGCAGCCTCGAGGAGGTGCGATCCCTGGCGATCCAAGGCTGAGGGCTCTCCAGGCCCCATGCCCGGCCACCGGCTGCCGATGCTGCTGCTGCTGCTGGCCCTGTTGCAGGCTGGGGCGGCAGCAGCGGCGCCGGCCTTCCGGGCCACCGTGTTCTCGGTCGGCGACGGCGACACCCCGCGGGTGCGGCGCGGCCAGGAGCGGATCACGGTCGGGCTGGCCTGCATCGATGCCGCCGAAACGGCCCCACGGCACCGACCGCTTCGGGCGCACGGTGGCCGAGGTGATCCGTGACTCCACCATCAACCTGGCCCTGGTGCAGGACGGCCTGGCCTTCGCCTACCGGCGCTATCTCGACAGCCGCAACGGGGCCGCCTGCCTGAAGGCGGAGGAACGGGCCCACCGCCGGGGACTGATCATCTGGCGGGTGCCGGGTGGGATCACCCGCCCCTGGGACTTCCGCCGCGGACGACGTTCCGCCCGGATCCCCGATGGCACCACCCCCGATGGCCGCCGCCACGTCTGCGGCCGGATCGGCTCCCATGCCAGGGCCCAGGAGCTGCTGCGCCAGGGCCACAGGTACCTGGACGCCGATGGCGACGGGGAGGCCTGCGAACGTCTGCGCTGAGCCGGCTCAGGCGGCCATCGCCCACGGGTCCCGCACCCGCACCCCGGTGCTGCCCAGGACCGGCGTCCGCTGGGTCACCAGGTTGAGATCGTGGACCATGGCGATGGCGGCGATCTGCAGGCCGATGATCTGCCGGGGATGGCGGGCCAGCAGTTGTCCCCAGAGCCGCGCCGCCCGGGCATCGAGGGCCAGCAGGCTGTCACCGTGGTCCTGCACCAGCCGTCGCAGCCAGTCCTCCAGCTGCCGGGCCTGGGTCTCCTCGCCCCGCTGGCGGATCAGGGCCATGGCGCGGCTGAGTTCCCTCACCGTGACCGCCGCCAGGAACAGCCGTGAGCGCTCCCGCTGCACCTCCTCGAAGAAGGCCCGCACGCCGACATCGGCCTGGCAGCCCCTGCCCGCCTCGCGGATGACGGCCGTGTCGATCAGATACATGCCTCCCCTGCGCCGGAGGCCATGCCTGCGGTCGGCCGAGGCTCCCGTTCGAAATCCCCGTCCCGTCCCACCGGCGGCAGGGCATGGAGGTGTTCCGCCAGGCTGCGGCAGGGCGTGAACAGCAGCACGGAGGCCAGCATCGCCCGATGCTCGGCCTCCTCGCTACGGCCATGGATGCTGGCCCGATGGCGCAGGGCTCGGACGATGCTGTCGTCGACATCCCTGATCAGCAGATCGGCCACCAACCTCGCCAGTGCGCCCGGCCCCGACCGTAGGCCTTGCCTGCCGGCTCGCCAGCGTTCGCCGCATCAGGGCCGCAGTCCTGCGTCGGAAGGGCCGCGGCCGGGCGGTCAGGGAGCCTGCCTAGGCTTCAGGGGCCAGAGGGCGCTGGCCATGAACCCTCCCGAGGCTGTGGCCTGGCAGGCCCTTTCGGGGCCGGAGTGCCTGAGGCGGCTCGGGGTGGGGGAGGAGGGCCTGAGCGACGCCGCGGCAAGCGAGCGGCTGGCCACGGCCGGTCCCAACCGGCTCAGCCTGCCGCCGGGGCCGGGCCGCTGGCAGATCCTGCTGGACCAGTTCAGCAACGTGATGCTGCTCCTGCTGCTGGCGGTGGCCGCCGTGTCGGCCGCCCTGGCGCTGGTGGATCACGCCGTCCCCAAGGACGCGATCGCGATCCTGCTGATCGTGGCGCTCACCGCCCTGCTGGGCTATCTGCAGGAGAGCCGGGCGCTGCTGGCCCTGCGCAGTCTGGTGAGCCTCGCCCAGCCCCTGGCGCGGGTCCGCCGTGACGGACGCTGGCAACGCCTCCCCGGTGACCGGCTGGTGCCGGGGGACCTGATCCGCCTGGAGCACGGGGACCGGGTGCCCGCCGATGCGCGACTGCTGGAGGCCAGCGACCTGGGCCTGCAGGAGTCGGCCCTCACGGGCGAAGCCGACCTGGTCGGCAAGCAACCCGAACCGCCGCTGCCGGTGGAGACCCCGCTGGTGGAGCGCAGCAACTGCCTCTTCCTCGGGACCGTGGTGGGGCGGGGCCGGGGGCTGGCGGTGGTGACCGGCACCGGCATGGACACCGCCCTCGGCAGCATCGCCACCCTGATCCACGCCGCCCGGCCGGAACCGACTCCCCTGCAGCAACGCCTGGAGGACCTCTCCCGCCGCCTGGTGGGCGCGGCCCTGATGCTTGTGGCGGCGGTGGTGCTGGGGGGCTGGCTGCTCGGGGGCTCACCCCTGGCGCTGCTGGAGCTGGCCCTGTCCACCGCCGTCGCGATCGTGCCGGAGGGACTGCCGGCGGTGATCACGGTGAGCCTGGCCATCGGCACCCAGCGGATGGTGCGTCGCGCCGCCCTGATCCGCCACCTGCCGGCGGTGGAGGCGCTGGGCGCCATCACCGTCATCTGCACCGACAAGACCGGCACCCTCACCCAGAACCGGCAGGCGGTGGTGGAGCTCCGCTGCGGCACCGTGGCGCTGCAGCCCGACCTGCGGGCCGATGCGCTGGCGCCGCCACCGGGGGCCGTGGCCGGATGCAGCCCGGGCCATCTCGCGCTGCTGCTGCAGGCAGGCGTGCTCTGCAACGACGCCGAGCCGCAACCGCAGGGGGGCCTGGGCGATCCCACCGAGCTGGCGCTGCTGGAGATCGCCGCCCGGACGGGTCTGGACGCCACCAGCCTGCGCGGGCAGCACGGCCGGGTCGCCGCGCTGCCCTTCGACGCGGAACGGCGGCTGATGGCGGTGTGGCTGGCCGACCCCGAGGGCCGTCTGACGGCACCTCTGGACCTGCCGGCCTCGGGCGAGCCGGCGGAGGGCGTCAGACCTGCCGAGGCCTCGCTGGTCCTGATCGCCAAGGGAGCTCCCGAGGTGATCCTGGCCTGCTGCGATCGCTGGCTGGACGGCGCCGGGGTGCGGCCCCTGGGGGAGGTCCAGAGGGACTGGTGGCTGGCCCAGGCCCGCGGCCTGGCCGCCTCGGGGCTGCGGCTGCTGGCTTTCGCCATGGCCCCCCGGGCTCGGGGGCCGGAGGCGGGGCTGGAGGGGCTGGTGCTGCTCGGTCTGATGGCCCAGCGCGATCCGCCGCGGCCCGAAGTCCCCGACGCCGTGGCCCGTTGTCGCGCGGCCGGCATCCGGGCGGTGATGATCACGGGCGATCACCCGCTCACGGCGCGCTCGATAGGCGAGGCGATCGGCCTGGCGGAGCCGGGCAGCCCGGTCGTTCAGGGGCCGGAGCTGGAGGGCCTCGATGCGGCGGCGCTCGAGGGGCTGGTGCGCCGGTCCAGTCTGTTCGCCCGGGTGGTGCCGGAGCAGAAGCTCCGCATCGTGCAGGCGCTCCAGGCCACCGGCGCGGTGGTCGCCATGACCGGAGACGGCGTCAACGACGCTCCCGCCCTGCGCCAGGCCCACGTCGGGGTGGCCATGGGCCTCAGCGGCTCGGACGTGAGCCGGGAGGCGGCCGACATGGTGCTGCTGGACGACAACTTCGCCTCGATCGTCAATGCCGTGGAGGAGGGCCGGCAGGTGGTCGCCAACATCCGCCGCTTCGTCCGCTTCATCCTGGGCTGCAACCTGGGCGAACTGATCGCCATCGGCTCCGCCCCGCTGCTCGGGCTGGCGCTCACTCCCCTGCAGATTCTGTGGATCAATCTGGTGACCGACGGACTGCCGGCGCTGGCCCTCGCCCTGGGCCCACCGGCGGAGGATCTGATGCGCCAGCCGCCGATCGAGCCCGGCGAATCGATCCTCGCCAGGGGTGTGGGCAGCGCCATCCTGCGCACCGGGGTGGTGTTCGGTGCCCTGGTGGTGGCGCTGATGCTGGTGGCCGCCCATCAGGGGAGGCCCTGGCAGACGATGGCCTTCACCACCCTCTGCCTGGCCCAGCTGGGCCATGCCCTCTCCGCCGGCAGCGATCGGCCCCTGTGGCGCACCCCGCCCCTGGCCAACCCCTGGCTGCTGGGGGCGGTGCTGGCCAGCGCGGCCCTGCAGCTGATGCTCCTCTACCTGGCACCCCTGACCCGCTTCCTCGGCCTCACCTCGCTGACGGCCATCGAGCTGGCCGCCTGCGGGGGCGTCAGCCTGGTGCTGCTCTGTTTTCTGGAGCTGGAGAAGCTCTGGAACCGTTAGCGCCCTCCGCCATGCTGGACACCCACACCACCCCGGCCGGCCCATGAGCCTCGATCAGGCGCGCTCCTTCCTGGCCCGGATGCAGGACGACCAGGCCCTGCGCGCCGAGGTGCTGGCCGCCGCCACCGCCGACGACGTCGCCCAGATCGCCGCCGGCAGGGGCTTCGCCTTCTCGGGTGATGAGCTGCTGCGCCTGTCGGGCAGGAAGGTCGGCCGGGTCACGGTGACCAAGCAGGACATCCCCGGGGAATACAACTGAAGGGGACGGGCCGACGCCAGCGCTCAGGCGACCGCCAGCCGGCGCCATTGGCTGCGGAACCGTGGCGGAACGGGATGGGGCTCGTAATCCCTGGGGTCGCTCGGTCCGTGGCGGAGCACGGCATTGACGAGCAGGGCGGGGATGCGGCCCCGGTTGATGGCGCCATGGGGCACCCCGGGGGGAATGCAGGCCCAGGTGGCCTCGTCCTCCCGCAGGGGAATGCGGCGCAGCTGGCGGTTCTGGAGCACCACCAGATCGATCGCCCCCCGCAGCACCAGCAGCTGATCGGTCTGAAAGCGGTGGCAGAAGAGTTCGAAGGCGTCGCCCCTGGCGATCTCGGCGATCAGGGTTTCGTCGCTGGAGCGGGGCGCGGAGAACAGGGCGTCTCCGTGGAGCGTGCGCTGGACGGGGACGAGCTCGACGGTTCTGGACAGGGCGGTTCGGGACGGGGCCATGGCAGTCACGGCAATATCGTTAACTTTCGCGACCGTTTTCCCGGGCAGTCGTCGTATCAGCTACCGACAACCACGGCTGTCAGGATTCACTCGCGGTTGTCGGGGCACCGCCATCGGCGAAGCGCCGGTTCACCTC
>CAZBMT010000168.1:0-5933 GCA_964492645.1 uncultured Cyanobium sp.
GTTGGAGGCGTGGGCGCCGCCGTTGATCACGTTCATCAGCGGCACCGGCAGCAGGTTGGCCAGCGGTCCGCCCAGGTAGCGGTAGAGGGGAAGATTCAGGGCCCGGGCGGCGGCATGGGCCGTGGCCAGGCTCACCGCCAGGATCGCGTTGGCCCCCAGGGCGCTCTTGTTGTCGCTGCCGTCCAGGTCGTTCATGGCGGCATCCACGGCCGCCTGGTCGAGGGCGCTGAGGCCGCAGAGGGCGGGCGCGATGCGCTCCTCCACGTGCTCCACCGCCTTGCTCACGCCCTTGCCGAAATAGCGGCCGGCGTCGCCATCGCGCAGCTCATGGGCCTCGTGGGCGCCGGTGCTGGCACCGCTGGGCACGATGGCGCGGCCGCTGGCGCCGCCCTCCAGATACACCTCCGCCTCCACCGTGGGGGTGCCGCGGGAATCGAGCACTTCGCGGGCAACGATGGAGTCGATGACGAGGTCGAGGGAGTCGTACACAGGGGGTGTGCTGGTGGGCGAATCCTATGGGGGGCCCCTTGCCCCTGCCTGTGTTCCCTGCGCCACCCCTCTCGTCAGAATGGCCCCAACAGGTGCAACGCCGATGCGACTCCTCCACACCATGCTCCGGGTGGGCGATCTGGAGCGTTCCCTGCGCTTCTACACCGAGGTGATGGGCATGAAGCTTCTGCGCCGCAAGGACTACCCCGGTGGCGCCTACACCCTGGCCTTCGTCGGCTACGGCGACGAGCAGGACACCACGGTGCTGGAGCTCACCCACAACTGGGACACCGACGCCTATGAGATCGGCACGGGCTTCGGCCACCTGGCCATCGGCGTCGACGACATCCACGCCACCTGCGCGGCCATCGCCGCCAAGGGGGGGCGGGTGGTGCGGCCGCCGGGTCCGAAGCAGCACGGCACCACCGTGATCGCCTTCGTGGAGGACCCTGATGGCTACAAGCTGGAGCTGATCCAGACCGCCTCCCGAATCGATGCGCACTGACCCCCGCCCGCGCGACGAACGGGGGCCGGCGGCCGCTCCGGCCAGCCTCACCAGTGATCCCGACCGCTTCAGCGAAGCCGCCTGGGATCTGCTGATCGCCTCCCAGGAGCAGGCCCGGCGCTGGCGCCATGGCGCCATGGACGTGGAGCACCTGCTGCTCACCCTGCTGTTGAACCGGCGCTTCGCCAGCTGGGTGGACCCCCTGCCCCTCGACGTGGACCGGCTGCTCGACCGGCTCGAAGCCTTCTGCGCGGAGCAGCCGGATGGCGGCGGCGGCACCCTCTACATCGGCGATGCCCTCGAGGACCTGCTGGAGGAGGCCGACCGCCGCCGCGCCGCCTGGGGAGCGCGCCTGCTGGACGTGCCCCACCTGCTGCTGGCCCTGCTGGCGGAGCCCCGGATCGGGGCGTCGCTGCTGCTGGAGGAGGGGCTGAGCGAGGACCTGCTGCTGCGCCAGTGGCGCCCGCTCCCGGCCGCGGCCGAGCCCACGCTCCCAGGCCCCGCCGCCCCGTTCGCTCCGGCCCCGCCGCCGGCTCCGGCGGCCTCCGCGGCCCCTGCCGCGCCGCCAGCGGCCCCCACGCGGGCGGCCGCGCCCCCCGCCCCCATCCGGTCGCCGGAGCCTGCCATGACCCTGCAACGGGAGGGGGAGCCCGAACCCGGCGCCCTCGACCGCTACGGCCGCGACCTCACCGCCGCCGCCCGGGCCGGCGAACTCGATCCGGTGGTGGGGCGCGACAGCGAGATCCGCCGGCTGATCCAGGTGCTCTCCCGGCGCAGCAAGAACAATCCGGTGCTGATCGGTGAGCCCGGTGTCGGCAAGACGGCTGTGGCCGAATCCCTGGCCCAGCGGATCGTGGCCGGCGAGGTGCCCGATGCCCTGCGGGGCCTGCGGCTGGTGGCCCTCGATCTGGGCGCCCTGATCGCCGGGGCCAAGTTCCGCGGCCAGTTCGAGGAGCGTCTGCGCAGCGTGCTGGCAGAGGTCCGCGACCACGACGGGGTACCCGGCGTGGACGGGGAAGGCGGCCGGGCCGGCGGCGTGGTGCTGTTCATCGACGAACTGCACACCGTTGTGGGCAGCGACCGTTCCGGCCCCGATGCGGCCAGCATCCTCAAGCCGGTGCTGGCCCGCGGCGACCTGCGCTGCATCGGCGCCACCACTCCCGAGGACTACCGGCGCAGCATCGAGAAGGATCCGGCCCTTGAGCGCCGCTTCCAGCAGGTGCTGATCCGCGAACCCGATGGCCCCACCTGTCTCGAGATCCTGCGGGGCCTGAAGGAGCGCTACGAACTCCACCACGGCGTCACCATCACCGACGGCGCCCTGGTGGCGGCGTCCAGGCTGGCCTCCCGCTACATCAGCGACCGCTGCCTGCCGGATTCGGCCATCGACCTGATCGATGAGGCCGCCGCCAACCTGCGCATGGAGGCCACCTCCAAGCCCCAGGTGGTGGAGGCGGCCGAGGCGGAGCTGCGGCGGGTGGAACTGGCGCTGCTGGCCGCCGAGTCGGCGCCCCTGGAGGAGCGGGTGCAGCTGCAGGAGCAGCGGCGCCTCGCCCACGAGCAGCTCGACCGCCTGCAGCGCCGCTGGGCGGGCGAGCGGGAGCGCCTGGCCGAGCTGCGCGAACTGCTGCAGCAGGACGAGGACCTGCGCCATGCGATCGCCGAGGCTGAACGGGACGGGGATCTGGAGGAGGCGGCCCGGCTCCAGTACGACCAGCTGCACGGGGTGCAGCAGCGCCGGGCGGCCCTGGAGGCGGAACTGCAGAGCGATCCGATGCTGCGGGAGCAGGTGGAGGAGGGGGACATCGCCGACGTGGTGGCCCGCTCCACCGGCATCCCCATCCAGCGGCTGCTGGCCGGCGAACGCCAGAAGCTGCTGGAGCTGGAGCAGCGGCTCGGCGAGCGGGTGATCGGCCAGCCCGAGGCCGTGGCGGCGGTGGCTGCCTCGATCCGCCGCTCCCGCGCCGGCATGCAGGCCCCCACCCGGCCGGTGGGGTCGTTTCTGTTCCTGGGGCCCACGGGGGTGGGCAAGACGGAACTGGCCAAGGCCCTGGCGGCGGCCCTCTTCGACGAGGAGGAGGCCCTGGTGCGGCTCGACATGAGCGAATTCATGGAGCGCAACGCCGTCGCCCGCCTGGTGGGGGCCCCGCCCGGCTACGTGGGCTACGAGGAGGGCGGCCAGCTCACCGAAGCTGTGCGCCGCCGTCCCTATGCGGTGCTGCTGCTCGATGAGGTGGAGAAGGCCCACCCGGATGTCTTCAATCTGCTGCTGCAGGTGCTCGATGACGGCCGCCTCACCGATTCCCAGGGCCGCACGGTCGACTTCCGCCACACGGTGGTGATCATGACCAGCAACCTGGCCAGCCGCGCCATCCTCGAGCGGGCCCGCTCCGCCTCTCCTTCGGGCGAGCCGGGGGATGCCCGCCCCGATGAGGGTGAGCAGGCCCGGGACCGCAGCCTCGATCTGGCGGTGGAGGAGGCCCTCTCGCGCCAGTTCCGGCCCGAGTTCCTCAACCGCATCGACGAGGTGATCCGCTTCCGGCCCCTGGCCCGCGCCGATCTGGAGCGGATCGTGCGGCTGCAGTTGGCGGAGCTGGGCCTGCTGCTGCGGGAGCAGCATCTGGAGCTGGAGGTCGACGAGGCCGTCGTGGCGGCCCTGGCCGCCCAGGGCTATGAGCCGGAGTACGGGGCCCGGCCCCTGCGCCGGGTGCTGCGGCGCCGCGTCGAGAACCCCCTGGCCACGGAGCTGCTGGAGGACCACTTCACGGCCGCCCGGGGGGTGCGGCTGGAGCTGGCCGGCCCCGGCGAGGCGGGCTTCCGCTTCGTTCCCCTGGGGGACACCCGGGAGGGACGTCCGGTAGGGTGATCGTTTGTCGATGTCTGCCGACACCAGGGCAGCCATCGCCATCCACACCGTGGAACCCATCCCCCCCGCCACCACCGCGAGCAGTCCCGACGGGCCATCGGCCCGGCGGAACGGCGCGTCAGAGCCCGACGACGCCTCGGCCGGCTTCCCCTCCGAGGAGCAGGAGCCCAGCGGCTTCCCGGCCATGACCCTCGCGGAGCTGCGCAAGGTCGTCTGGCCGAGCCGCCAGCAGCTGTTCAGCGAGTCGGTGGCGGTGATCCTGATGGTGAGCCTTTCGGCCGCGGCGATCGCCGCCATCGATCGCTTCTACAACTGGGGATCGGCCCAGATCTTCCGTTGATGACCCTTCCCCTGCCTGCCGTGCCTGAGATCGAACCGGACGCCCCCGAGGTGCTGGAGCTCCCCGCCGAGGGCACCGACCCCGCTGCCGAGGGCCCTGACCCCGCTGCGGAGGGCGGCGCCGAGGCGGCCGAAGCCGCCAAGCCCCAGGTGGCCCGCTGGTTCGCCGTCCAGGTGGCCTCCAGCTGCGAGAAGAAGGTCAAGGCCACCCTGGAGCAGCGGGCCGTCACCCTGGGGGTGAGCAACCGGATCCTCGAGATCGAGATCCCCCAGACACCCGGCGTGAAGCTGAAGAAGGACGGCAGCCGCCAGTCGATCGAGGAGAAGGTGTTTCCCGGCTATGTCCTGGTGCGCATGGTTCTCGATGAGGACACGATGATGGCGGTGCGCAGCACCCCCAACGTCATCAACTTCGTGGGCCAGGAGGAGCGCCGCGCCACAGGTAAGGCCCGTGGCCACATCCGGCCCCGGCCCCTCAGCCGCCAGGAGGTCGACCGCATCTTCAAGCGTGCGGCCGAGAAGAAGCCCGTGCTCAAGGTCGACCTCACCGAAGGCGATCAGATCCTCGTCACGGCCGGTCCATTCAAGGACTTCCAGGGCGAGGTGATCGAGGTCTCCGGCGAACGCAGCAAGCTGAAGGCGCTCCTCTCGATCTTCGGCAGGGAGACCCCGGTGGAACTGGAGTTCTCCCAGATCAGCAAACAGAGTTGATCGAGCGGCGGCCGCCTCCCTGCGGAGGGCGGCCCCGGGTGGTCCCCCTCCGGGACCGCCATCCCGCCGGGCCGGCCCCCGCCCCGGCGATCCGCAAGCCTCCCGCCAGGGAGTTTCGTCCCGCTCTCCCGCCAGGGAGTTTCGTCCCCCAGCCCAGCCGATGGCCAAGAAAGTCGTAGCTGTGATCAAGCTGGCCCTCCAGGCCGGCAAAGCGAACCCCGCACCACCGGTGGGCCCTGCCCTCGGTCAGCACGGGGTCAATATCATGGCGTTCTGCAAGGAGTACAACGCCCGCACCCAGGAGAAGGCCGGGTATGTGATCCCGGTGGAGATCTCGGTCTTCGAAGACCGCAGCTTCACCTTCATCACCAAAACCCCGCCCGCCTCGGTGCTGATCTCCAAGGCGGCCGGCATCGACAAGGGTGCCGCCACGTCCGCCAAGGGAACGGTGGGTGCCATCAGCCGCGCCCAGCTCGAGGAGATCGCCAAGACCAAGCTGCCCGACCTCAACTGCACCAGCGTTGACTCGGCCATGCGCATCATCGAAGGCACCGCCCGGAACATGGGCGTCGCCGTCAAGGACTGACCGCCAACGGCCGTCGCTCCACTCCGTTCACCCACTGCCTCACCTCTCCGGGGGAGACCGATCACGGTCGTCCGCACCCCTTACTGCCATGACAAAAGTCTCCAAACGCTTCACCGCCCTCGCCGCCAAGGTGGAGGACCGCGCCTACGAACCGCTCGAGGCCCTCGAGCTGGTCAAGGACAACGCCACCGCCCGCTTCGACGAGACGATCGAAGCCCACGTGCGCCTGGGCATCGACCCCAAGTACACCGACCAGCAGCTGCGCACAACCGTCGCCCTGCCCCACGGCACCGGCCAGACCATCCGCATCGCCGTGATCGCCCGGGGTGAGAAGGTGGCGGAAGCCAAGGCCGCCGGTGCCGACCTGGCCGGCGACGATGAACTGGTCGACCAGATCGCCGGTGGCGCGATCGACTTCGATCTGCTGATCGCCACCC
>CAZBMT010000169.1:0-5882 GCA_964492645.1 uncultured Cyanobium sp.
CGACCCGGCATGTCGAATTGTTTTCCGTGGCGCCGGGGGCCCTGGTGGCCGATTCCCCCGGCTTCAACACCCCTGCCCTCCCCGCCGACCCCCAGAGCCTGGCGGCGGCCTTCCCGGAGCTGCTGGCCCGCCTCCAGGCCACCCCCTGCCGTTTCGCCGACTGCCGCCACCTGGGCGACCCCGGCTGCGGGGTTGGGGATGGCTGGGACCGCCAGGCGATCTACGGCCGCTGCCTCGAGGAGGTGGAGTCCGCCGCGGGCGGCTCCCGGGCCCAGGGACGCCAGGGGGGCCGGGGCCTGCGCCAGCGGGGCGATCGGCTCGAACCGCTGCTGGATCCCCAGCTGCGCCGCTCCTCCCGCAGCACCCGGCGTCAGGGGCTGGTGCAGGACCTGCCGACCCTGGCGGGGGACCTCAGTTCCCCAGACCGGGAAGATTCAGATCCAGACCTCCGGTGAGGGTTTCCATGCGCTCGCGCATGGTGCCGGTGGAGACCTCGTAGGCCTTGCAGAGCGCCGCCAGCACGGCCGCCTCGACCGTCTCGACGGGCTCGGCGAGCAGCTCGGGGCTCAGCTCGACCCGCAGGGGCTGCTGGTTGCCGGAGAGCCACACGCTGGCGCGGCCCTCGGGGTCGCTGCCTTGCAGTTCCATCGCATCGAGCTCCTCCTGGAGCTTCTGGGCGTCCTGCTGAATCTGCTGGGCCTTGCGGAAGGCCTCGGTCAGCTGTCCGAAATTGGGAAGTCCGAAGCCGGCCATGCCAGGGGGTCACTGTATGGAGCCAGGCTAGAACCCCAGCCGTTGGACCTCCGGGTGCAGCCGCACCCCGCGGCCCTCCAGCACCCGCTGCTGCACCAGCCGGATCAGGGCGTCGATGTCGGCGGCGGTGGCGGCGCCGGTGTTGACGATGAAATTGGCGTGAATCGGGGACACCTGGGCATCGCCGATGGCGAGCCCCTTGAGGCCGAGGGATTCGATCAGCTGGCCGGCCTTGAGCGGTTCGGGATTGCGGAACACGCTGCCGCAGCTGGGCTGCTGGTAGGGCTGGGTGCTGGTGCGGCTCTGCAGGTTGGCGCTGGTGCGGGCGCTGACCACCGCCGGGTCGTGGCCCGGATCCAGCCGGAATCGGGCCGAGAGCACCAGCAGCGGCTCCTCCTGCAGGCGGCTGTGGCGGTAGGCGAAGCCCAGATCGCCCACGGCCAGCTCGAAGGGGGCGTCGGGCCGGCGGGGATCCAGCACCCGCACCGACACCAACCAATCGGCGGTGCAGCCCCCCTGGGCACCGGCGTTCATCACCACAGCGCCGCCCACCGTGCCGGGGATGCCGACGGCCCACTCCAGCCCCCGCAGGCCGCTGCGGGCCGCCTTGCGGGCCAGGGTCGGGATCGGTTCACCCGCCTCGGCCTCCACCCAGCCCTCGCCCGCATCCAGGCGGCTGCCCTGCAGGCGCCGGTTGCAGAGCGTCAGGCCATCGAGGCCACCGTCGGCGATCAGCAGGTTGGAGCCCGCGCCGATGCAGCGGAAGGGGAGGCCCGAAGCCGCCGCCCAGGCGGCATGGGCGATCAGTTCCCCCTGGTCGGCGGGCTCGGCGAACCAGGCGGCAGGCCCGCCCACCTTCCAGGTGGTGTACTCCCGCAGGGCGACCCCTGGGCGGGCCTGGCTGGGCGGGGCCGTCGCCATCCCCTCAGGCCACCAGCGCCGTGGGGCGACCCCGTTCGTCGAGGGCCCCCAGGCGCTCCCAGAGGCTGTTGACGTCGCCGGCCCCCATCGCCAGCACCAGGTCGCCGGGGCCGGTGCCGCCGGCCACCAGCTCCGCCAGCGCCTCCATGCTGGCCGCCACCGCCACCGGCAGGTCGGGGGCGAGCGCCAGCACCGCTTCGGCCAGGGTCGGGCTGGAGATCCCCGCCATCGGGGCCTCGCCGGCCGCATAGAGGGGCGCCAGCAGCACGGCGTCGGCCCGGGTCAGGGCGGCGGCGAAATCGTCCAGGAACTGGGCGGTGCGGGTGTAGCGATGGGGTTGGAACACCGCCACCAGCCGCCGGGGCACCAGCGGCAGCGGGCTGCGGCCGCTCTCCACCATCAGCCGGGCCATGGCGATCGTGGCGGCCACCTCGCTGGGATGGTGGGCGTAGTCGTCGACGATCGCCCGGTCCCGCCAGAGCCCCCGGCAGTCGAAGCGGCGGCCGGGGGGGCGCAGTTCCGCCACCGCCCGGCGCAGATCTTCGAAGGGCACGCCCTCGAGCCGGCAGGCCGCCACGGCGGCCGCGGTGTTGCTGAGGTTGTGGCGGCCGGGCACGGGCACCGCCAGGGTGCCGAGCGCCTCGCCGTGCTCGTGCCAGGTGGCCAGGGTGCCGTCGCCCCGCTCCTCGAGCGGGATGGCGGCGAAGTCCACCCCTTCGCTGCTGCGGGTCGACCACCAACTGGTGGCCTGGAAGTCCTCCCGCAGCACAGGGCAGTCGCGGTTGGCCAGCAGGGTCGTGCAGCCGCCGGCGAAGTGCTGCAGGGTGGCCACCAGGGCGGCCAGGTCCGGGTAGTGGTCGGTGTGGTCGAGCTCCACGTTGGTGAGCAGCCCCAGCCTGGGACGGAACTTCACCAGGGAGCCGTCGGATTCGTCGGCCTCGGCCACCAGCAGCCGACCACGGCCCTGACGCCCGTTGCTGCCGAAGGCGGGCACGATCCCACCGATCACGGCGGTGGGATCCTCGCCGACGGCCTCCAGGAGCGTGGCGATCAGGGTGCTGGTGGTGGTCTTGCCGTGGCTGCCGGCCACCGCGATCGAGGGCTGGCCGTTGATCAGGGCCGCCAGCACGTCGGAGCGGTGCACGATCGTCAGCCCGCGCCGCCGGGCTTCGGCCAGCTCCTCGTTGTCGGCGGGCACCGCCGAGCTGATCACCACGAGGGGATCCGCCAGCTCCCGGCCACCCGACTCGCCTTCCCACCCAGCGAGGCCCTCCAGCACCGCGGCGATCGTGGCGGCGGTCTGCTGCTGGAACACCCTCACCCCGGCGCTGCCCAGCCGCTCCAGCACCGGACTGGGGCGGGGGTCGGAGCCGCTAACGAGGAAGCCCCTCTCCGCCAGGATCCCCGCCAGGGCGGACATGCCGATTCCCCCTGCCCCGATGAAGTGCAGCGGCTGTCGGCGTTCGAGCTTCGGGATCAAGGGCGACTCCAGGCCACGCCGAAAATAACGGCAGATCGGCCCGCCCCCCTTTGCGAGATACTGCGCTTTGCCGACCGTCCGATCCGGGGCCTGTGGCTGCGGAAAAGAGCAGGAACCCATTTCTGTATGATCGGCAGCCAAAATCCCCCCTTGCTAGCGGGTTCCGCCGCTTTCTGCCATGACCTTGCGCGTTGCGATCAACGGATTTGGCCGAATCGGTCGGAATTTCATGCGCTGCTGGCTCAGCCGCGGTGAGAACACCGGCATCGAAGTGGTCGGCCTGAACGACACCTCCGATCCGAAGACCAACGCCCACCTGCTCCAGTACGACACGATGCTCGGCCACATCCGCAATGCGGACGTGAGCTACACCGACGACACCATCGTGGTCAACGGCAAGCCGATCAAGTGCTTCTCCGACCGCAACCCCCTCAACCTCCCCTGGAAGGAGTGGGGCGTCGACCTGGTGATCGAGGCCACCGGCGTCTTCATCGACGAGAAGGGAGCCGGCAAGCACATCGAGGCCGGTGCCAGCAAGGTCCTGATCACAGCCCCCGGCAAGGGTGACGGCGTCGGCACCTTCGTGGTCGGCGTGAATGCCGATCAGTACCGACACGAGGACTTCGCGATCATCAGCAACGCCAGCTGCACCACCAACTGCATGGCGCCGGTGGTGAAGGTGCTCGACCAGGCCTTCGGCATCGTCAAGGGCACGATGACCACCACCCACAGCTACACCGGGGACCAGCGCATCCTTGACGCCAGCCACCGCGACCTGCGTCGCGCCCGGGCTGCGGCCGTCAACATCGTGCCCACCTCCACCGGCGCCGCCAAGGCGGTGGCCCTGGTGTACCCGCCGATGAAGGGCAAGCTGAACGGCATCGCCCTGCGGGTGCCCACCCCCAATGTCTCCGTGGTCGACCTCGTGCTCGAGGTGAGCCGCACCACCACCCGGGAGGAGGTCAATTCCACCCTCAAGGCCGCCTCCGAGAACGGCATGAAGGGGATCATCAAGTACTGCGACCTGCCCCTGGTCTCCACCGACCACGCCGGCACCGACGAGTCGGCGATCGTCGATTCCGATCTCACCCTTGTGATGGGTGACAACATGGTGAAGGTCATCGCCTGGTACGACAACGAGTGGGGCTACAGCCAGCGCGTCGTCGACCTGGCCGAAGTGGTGGCCCGCAACTGGAAGTGAGCCGGCGCCCGGCCCTGCTCTGACTCCGACCGCCGGAACCCTCAGCCGAAGTGCCGGAAGGCGGTGGTCGGGGGGGCGACAGGCCCTCCCCCCTCCGCCCATCCCAGGGGTCCGCAGGGCTGGGGCTCCACCAGCCGGCCGATGGACCGGGCACCCTGCAGCCGCTCCACCAGGGCCTCGGCCCAGGCCGGCTCCAGGGCCAGCACCAGTTCGAAATCCTCCCCGCCCCAGAGGCACCAGTCCTCGGCCTGAGTCAGGCCTGCCAGCTCCGCCGCCAGGGGCAGATCGCTTTGGGACAGCAGGGCCGTGCAGCCGCTGGCCACCGCCAGGCAGGAGGCCGCGGCCGCCAGTCCGTCACTGCTGTCGCAGCCGGCCACCCGCCACTCCAGGGTCGCGGGGCGGCAGGTGCCCAGCTCCGCCACCGCATCGAACCGGGGCACGGGTCTGCGGTGGGCACGGATCGCCCGCTCACGGCTGGCCGGCGGCAGTTCCGGAAGCGCCTCCCCCCGCAACAGGGCCAGGCCCAGGCGGCTGAGCCCATGGGCGCCTGTGCTCACCAGCGCGTCACCGGGCCTGCCGTCCCCGCGGCG
This sequence comes from uncultured Cyanobium sp., assembly GCA_964492645.1. Lineage (GTDB taxonomy): Bacteria > Cyanobacteriota > Cyanobacteriia > PCC-6307 > Cyanobiaceae > Cyanobium. Next base: position 4,946 of record CAZBMT010000169.1, read on the forward strand.
GATCGCACCGCCCCCCGCCGGCAGCCGGCCCAGGGCGGTGACGGCCAGCAGGCGCTGGCGGCCGCCGCTGCAGTCGCCCCCGAGCAGCACCCCCCCGTGGGCCCCCAGCAGCTCCACCATGCCGCCGTAGGCCCCCTCCACCCAGGCCCAGGGGGTGTGGCCCGGTGCCACCAGGGCCACGGTGATGCCCACGGCGCCGCCGCAGCCCATGGCCGCCAGATCGGAGAGGTTGGCCGCCGCCGCCCGCCAGCCCACGTCGCCGGCGCCCATCGTCGCGTCGCTGAAGTGGACGTCCTCCACCAGCACGTCGGTGTTCAGCACCAGCGGCGGATCGCCCGCCACCTGGTCCCCCGGCAGGGCTGGCCCGAGAAGGGCGGCATCATCGTCGAACTGCCCCGGGGGGGCGAAGGCGCCAAGGCGCCGGATCAGCTCCGCTTCCCCCAGCTGCGCCAGGGTGGGCCCCTCAGGCATGGGGGCGCAGGTTGTCGGCCCCCTCGACCACCGTCGCCCGGACGATGCCGTCATCGGCGGTGAGTTCCTCGAGCACGTCGAAGCCGTCCACCACGTAGCCGAAGGCGGCGTAGCGCCCGTCGATGAGGTTGAGGCCCGCCGGGGTGAGCTCCGGTTCGAACAGGAACAGGAAGAACTGGGAGGAGCCGTCGCCCAGGGCCCCGTCGGAGTGGGCCCATCCCAGGGTGCCCTTGCTGGCGAAGGGCAGCGCCGGTTCGGCCTTGAACAAGCCCAGATCCTCGAAGGTCTGGTTGTAGAAGGGGGCCCCCTGGCCGGGCACCATGATCTCCAGGGGCACCTGGCGTTCCTGCTTGGTGGCCGGATCCACGTAGCCGGTCGCCGGGCCGGCGGGATCTCCGGTCTGCAGCACGTAGAAGTCCTCGGCGCGGTTGAAGGGCAGGCCGTCGTAGAAGCCCCGCTGCACCAG
>CAZBMT010000170.1:0-5880 GCA_964492645.1 uncultured Cyanobium sp.
TCAGGCTCTCTCCCCGCTGGGCCAGTTCCTTGGCGTTGAGTTCGCTGCTCGGCATGCGGGCCTGATCATCAGTCTCAACACCCTAGATCAGCCCGCCTGCCCGCCCTTTGCGGCCGGCACCGGCCTAGAAGGGGAACCATCCGTGTCCCGCCGCCGCCACCCACGGCACCGTCGCCCGCCGACCCATGCCCGGAACCCTCGCCATCGACCTGGGCAGCACCACCACCGTGGTGGCCTGGCAGGACCGCCAGGGACCCCCCGGCCTGCTGCCCCTGCCGCCCTACAGCTGCAGTGACCCGTGCGTGGTGCCCAGCCTGCTGTGGCTGGAGGCCCCCGACGCCGAACGGCCCCTGATCGGCCGGCAGGTGCTCGAGGCGGCCCTGGCCGAAGGCGACCACCCCGGCCTCTGCAGGGACTTCAAGCGCCACATCGGAGCCCCGGCGACGGGTCCCGGGCCGGGCTGGCTCAGTGCCGAGCGCGCCGGTGCCCTGCTGCTGGAGGGGCTGTGGCGGGCCCTGCCGGCGGAGCTGGTGCCGGAGCGGCTGGTGCTCACCGCCCCGATCGAGACCTACCGGGGCTACCGGGCCTGGCTGGAGCGGGCCAGCCGCGGCCTGGCCGTGCCTGAGCTGGCGCTGGTGGACGAGCCCACCGCCGCCGCCATCGGTGCCGGCCTGCCCCCCGGCAGCCGGGTGCTGGTGGTGGACATGGGCGGCGGCACGATCGACCTTTCCCTGGTGGCCCTGGAGGGCGGCGAGGGGCGGGCGGCGCCGATCGCCCAGCTGCTGCGCTTCGCCGGCCGGGACCTGACCCGCAGCGGCCAGAGCCTGCGCTGCGCCCGGGTGATCGGCAAGGCGGGGGTGGCCCTGGGCGGCCGGGACATCGATCGCTGGATCGCGGCCCACCTCTGCCCCGAAGAGCCCGCCGACGGCAGCCTGCTGCAGCTCGCCGAACGGATCAAGTGCCAGCTCAGCGACGCCCCCGAAGCCCGGCAGATCCAGGCGACGGCCGGGTCCTTCCGGGAGCTGATCCTGACCAGGACCGCCTTCGAGCGGCTGCTGGAGGAGCGTGGGCTGCCGCGGCTGCTCGACGGCCTGCTGGAGGCGGTGCTGGCGGCCGCCCGTCGCGAGGGGCTGGGGCCGGGGGACATCGACGCCGTGCTGCCGGTGGGCGGCAGCAGCCGGATTCCGCTGATCCGGCGCTGGCTCGAGGGCCGCTGCCCCGGGGTGCCGCTGCGGGGCGAGCGACCGGTGGAGGCTGTGGCCCTGGGGGCCCTGGCCCTGACCCCTGGCGTCCGGGTCCGGGACGTGCTGGCCCGCGGCGTTTCCCTGCGCTGCTGGGACCGGCGCAGCGCCGCCCACCGCTGGCATCCCCTGTTCGTGGCCGGCCAGAGCTGGCCTACGGAGCAGCCCCTGGAGCTGGTGCTGGCCTGCAGCCGGGACGGCCAGGAGGAGCTGGAACTGGTGCTGGGGGAGCCCCTGCCGGAGGAGCGGGCCGAAGTCGTCTTCGAGGCGGGGCTGCCGGTGCTGCGGGAGCGGCCGGCGGGGGCGGCCCCGGTGCGGCAATGGTCGTCGTCGCCGCTGACCATCCCCCTGGCCTCCCCCGGCCGGCGCGGTGTCGACCGGCTGCGGCTGCGCTTTTCCATCGATGCCCGGGCCCAGCTCCAGGTGGCCTGGGACGACCTGGAGGCCCCCGCCGAGGGCGGCCCAAGGGAGCCGCGGCCCCTGGGGCCGGTGCGCTGAGCGCCACCGCAGCCGGCCGATCGCCGCCCCAGGCGGTGGACGCCGACCAGGCTGCCCCCGCGACCGGGCGCAGGTCGCCGCCGTTGCATACAACGGTGGGGAACCGAGCCCACTCTCCCCCCTTGGCCCTCCGCCGGCACAGACTCCCGCGCTTCTGGCTGGCCATCACCCTGGGTTCGGTCGCCGTCGCCGTCGGCGTTGGCTACTGGTGGGAGCGCCAGCTGCCCGTGCGCCTGGAGCAGGCTTCCGCCGCAGGCCGCCTCGACGATTGCCTTCGCTACAGCGAGCAGCTGGCGGCCCTCAGCTGGCTGCCTGGCCGCACCCCCTTCGATCGGGGCAGGTGCCTGCGGGCCAAGGCCGACCAGCTCTGGGGCCAGGAGGACTGGAGCGAGGCCCTGCGACTGCAGCGCCAGGTGATCAACTCCCGGGCCGGCACCCCCTCCGACCGCGAACGGCTGGCACGCTGGCAGCGGCAGCTGCGCCACCTGGCCCAAACCCGTTTCCAGGCCGGCGACCTGCAGGGTGCCCTGGCGGCGCTCGCCCCCCTGGGGGAGGAGCGCAATGACGACGGCAGCGCCATGGGTGACGACCTGCAGGCCATCTGGAACCGCAACCGCTCCCAGCTGGAGCGCTCGACGCTGCTGGTGAAGCAGAAGCGCTGGTGGGAGGCCCTCGACAGCCTCAACCGCATCGACCATCCCTGGTGGCGCCAGCAGAGCGAGCCCCTGCGGCAGGAGGTGAAGAAGGGTCTCGACCAGCTCCAGGGCAGGGATCGGGAGCACGACAGCCACGGGTCCCTGCCCCACACGGTGTCCGGGGAGAAGCTGGATGCCCTGGTGCAGCGCCGCATCGCTGCCGGCATGGACGAGTGGCAGGCCTTCCAGGAGGCCTGCAAGGAGCTGGGCGGGCGGGTGGTCGAGGCCGGGCCGGAGAGCGCCTGCCAGCGCTGAGCCCCATGACAGGATGGCCGCCCAAGAGCGTCCCAGTGGCCATGCAGGCAGGTGATCAGGTCAGAGTGTGCCGCAGCGTGGTCGTCTACAACCACCCCCAGCATCGGGGTGAAGCCTTTGATATGGAGGGTCAGCAGGGCGAGGTGCTCGACGTGCTGAACGACTGGAAGGGCCGCCCGATCAGCCCGACCCTGCCCGTGGTGGTGGTCTTCGGCAAGTTCCGGGCCCACTTCCGCGAGGACGAGCTCGCCGCTGTCTGACGCTTCAGCCCCGCAGCAGGTAGACCCCCTCCTCGCCATCGATGGCCTGAAGGCAGAGCTGGATCGTCTCGTGGCGCGCGGTGGGCACCACCCGGCCGCAGAAGTCCGGCTGGATCGGCAGCTCCCGGTGGCCCCGGTCCACCATCACCAGCAGCCCCACCCGGCGCGGCCGTCCCCAGCCCTGCAGGGCCTCCAGGGCTGCCCGCACCGTGCGGCCGGTGAAGATGACGTCATCGACGAGCACCAGCTGGCGGCCGTCGACGGAAACCGGCAGCTGGGTCGCCTCCACCAACCGCGTCCCCACCCGCTCCAGGTCGTCGCGATGGAAGGTGGGGTCAAGGCTGCCGTGGGCGATCGGATGGCCGCAGATCGCCTCCAGCCGTCCGGCCAGCACCCGGGCCAGGGCGACGCCGCGGGTGGGGATGCCCAGCAGCACGAGGTCGCGGCTGTCGGCCACCGCCTCCAGCACCTGGGAGGCGAGCCGGTCGAGGGTTCGCCCTAGATCCTGGGCGGAGAGCAGTTCCAGCCGATCGGTGGGTCCCGTGCCTGCCTGAGTTCTGGCCACAAACGTATGGCGTGTAACCAAAGCCTGACGCATCCGCGCCGGAAGAAGGTGATGTCGGAGGGGGGCTGTAGGTTGGCGTGGCGTTGAATCGTGCAGTTTTCCCGCTGGTGAAAGCAGCCCCCTCCCAGAAGCAGTCCGCCGGCGGCGCCGGCGAACGCGTCTCCTGCGAGACGGCTGCTCCCGTCGCCCCCATGGTTCTGGCCATCCTCGACGGCTGGGGATACAGCCCGGAGACCGATCACAACGCCGTGCGGAAGGCGGACACTCCGGTGATGGACGCGCTCTGGCATGCCTATCCCCATACCCTGATCGAAGCCAGCGGCGCCGCCGTGGGCCTGCCCGATCACCAGATGGGCAATTCGGAGGTGGGGCACCTCACCATCGGCTCTGGCCGGATCATCCGCCAGGAGCTGGTGCGGATCGGCCAGGCGGTGCGCAGCGGCTCAATCGCCGGCAACCAGGCCCTCAACGACCTCGGCGACACCCTTCTGGCCAGCGGTCGTCCGCTGCATCTGATCGGCCTCTGCTCCGACGGCGGCGTCCACAGCCATGTCGACCACCTCGGCGGCCTGCTGCGATGGGCCGCCGGCCGTGGCCTCACCGATGTGCTGATCCATGTGGTCACCGATGGCCGCGACTCGGCCCCCCATGGCGGCCCGGGCTACCTGGCCCGGATCCAGGCGATGATCGACGAGGCCGGTGTCGGCCGCATCGCCACCCTCTGCGGTCGCTACTGGGCCATGGACCGCGACCAGCGCTGGGAGCGGACCGAGAAGGCCTACCGCCTGCTCACCGAGCCGTCCGAGCTCTGCCCCTTCACCCCGGAGGAGGTGCTGCAGGGCTCCTACGCGGCTGGAATCACCGACGAGTTCCTCGAGCCGGTGCGGCTGGCCGAGGGGCTGCTAGAGCGCGGCGATGGCCTGGTCTGCTTCAATTTCCGCCCTGACCGGGTGCGCCAGATCATCCGGGCCCTGGTGCTGCCGGAGTTCGACGGCTTCCCGCGGGAGTGGCTGGGTCCCCTGCATGTGGTCACCTTCACCCAGTACGAGCAGGGGCTGCCGGTGCAGGTGGCCTTCCCGCCCGAGTCCCTCGACGGTCTCCTTGGCCAGGTGGTCTCCGAGCACGGCCTGCGCCAGTTCCGCACCGCCGAAACCGAGAAGTACCCGCACGTCACGTACTTCATGAACGGCGGCATCGAGCAGGCCTTCCCCGGCGAAGACCGCCACCTGGTTCCCTCCCCCCGGGTGGCCACCTACGACCAGGCGCCGGCTATGTCGGCGGAGAAGCTCACCGACAGCTGCATCGCCGCCATCGCCAGGGGCATCTACTCCCTGGTGGTGATCAACTACGCCAACCCCGACATGGTGGGTCACACCGGCCAGATGGAGGCCGCCACAGAAGCCATCGCCATGGTCGATCGCTGCGTGGGCCGGCTGGTGGAGGCCACCACCCGCATGGGCGGCAGCCTGCTGATCACCGCTGACCATGGCAACGCCGAGGTGATGCAGGGTCCCGATGGCCTCCCGTGGACCGCCCACACCACCAACCCGGTGCCGGTGATCCTGGTGGAGGGGGAGAAGCGCAAGCTGCCGGGCCACGGCAACGACGTCACCCTGCGGGAGCACGGCGGCCTGGCTGACATCGCCCCGACCCTCCTCGACATCCTGGGCCTGCCCAAGCCCGCCCGCATGACCGGCACCTCCCTGGTGGTGCCCGCCTCCGTCCCCGCCGCCCGCATCCCCCAGACCCTCGGCGCCTGAGGCTCCGGGCCTGCGGCGGCTAGGCTGGCCCGATGGTCAAGAACCAGGCCTGATGGTCAAGAACATCGTCTCTTCGCTCTGGATGCTCAGCGGTGCGCTGCTGATCGTGAGCGTGCTGCTCCACAGCCCCAAGGGGGACGGCATGGGGGGCCTGGCCTCCAGCGGTGGCTCGATGTTCAGCAGCGCCCGCAGCGCCGAGAACACCCTCAACCGCATCACCTGGACCCTGCTGTCCCTGTTCCTGGGGCTGGCGGTGGTGCTGAGCGCCGGCTGGCTGGGCTGAACCGGATGGACCGCCGCAACTTCCTCTCCAGCCTGCTGGCCCGGCTGGGGGCGCCCCTGGCAGGGCTGCTGGCCTTCCTGCCGGCGTCCAGGGCCCTGGCGGCGGCGAAGGCCACCGATCCGGCCTGGCAGCTGAGCCAGGCGGAATGGAAGAAGCGCCTCAGCCCCGCGGCCTACGCGGTGCTGCGCGATGAGGGCACAGAGCGCCCCTTCAGCAGCCCGCTCAACAACGAGAAGCGCAGCGGCACCTATGAGTGCGCCGGCTGCCGTCTGCCCCTGTTCAGCTCCAAGGCCAAGTTCGAGAGCGGCACCGGCTGGCCCAGC
>CAZBMT010000171.1:0-5851 GCA_964492645.1 uncultured Cyanobium sp.
CCGGCGCGGGTCCAGTGGGTGAACATCCGCAGCTACAACACCCTGGTGGGCCTGGAGTTCCGCGACGGCCCCCTGCTCCCCGGCACCATGCTCGACCAGTATCTCGACCAGGTCCTTGTGGCACGCGGCGGCTTTGACGAGGTTTGAGAGGAGCCAATAGTCGCAATCCTCTGAATGACATGAAATACAACACTCAGTTCCTGTGCTTATTGCGCAGGTTGCCAACTTGACGCGGACTTGGTTCGATTGCCACCTCTATCAGTACACCCGTTCCTTGTTCGTTCTCCCTTGGGCGCACGGTCTATGTGGCGCCGGATGACATCAGTCGCGCCGGTGCTGATGTCATCCTGTGCAGGTCGCTTGCGGTCGTCGCTAGCGAGTGGCTAGTGAACAACCCGCTAAGATCAACCCAGATCCAAGACTGAGACTGGAGCGGATCGCTGTCCCCCTTTGGCTGGGCTATTTGGACTACCAGCAGATCTACGCCAAAAATGAGGACGCGTCGCCAGCGCTTCTTGGACGAGATGGAGATCAAGGTTCCCTAGGACGCTTATCTGGCGTTGATCAAGCACTTTCATCACAAGCCGTCCAGCTAGGAAGGTCGTCCGTCGATTCATTTTGAGGTGATGCTGCGGATCCAGCTTCTGCAGCAGTGGTTCGTGCTTTCTGATCCCTTGGTGGAATAGATGCTGATTGAACCGCCCTGCTACCGCCGCTTTGCCGGAATCGAGACGATGGATGGCGGGATCCTTGATGATTCCGCCACGTCCACCAATGCATCACGACGATGCGCACCAGCCCAAAGGCCCTGCTGAGCCTTCTGTAATAGCGCTGGGCAATTGAGAACAAGTGGCACTGAGTCCGTGATGTGTAACTTGGCGATGAAGCCCACCGCTATGCCGAACGCACCGGCGTTCAGACTCTGGCGATACTGCGCAGCCAGGGCCTCAACTTGCTGCGGACCAATGGCTTCCGCTCCATCAGGGCTGGATTGATCGCCGTGCCCACGACATCAACAGGATGCTCGGCTGGAGCGGGATCTAGGAGCTGGAGAGGGATTAGCGAGACGTTCAGACGGCCCTGCCCACAAGACCCTTTCGCTGCGCTGTTTTCTTGGCGGCGACTATGCCCGGGGATGGCGGGGGCAGGCGGACGTTGCGGGAATCCCGTCTGCTGCTGATCAGCGAACAGGAGCTGGGCGAAAGCCTGCAGGTCATGCGATACGCCTTGAATCTCAGCAGGTCTGGGGTGCGGGGCTCCTTGTGTGTACCGGTGAAGCTGCATGGCCTGATCCGCTCTTCGGGGTTCGCCGGGCGCTCCCTGCCCCTGGAGAGCCTGGCGCCCCTTGCCGGGGTAGGGGATTTCGCCTGGCTGCTGCTTCAGAAGGGTCAAGGCAGCGAGGGGTTCACGAGCTGCTCGTTCCGCGATCGCTTCCTGGCCTGCCAGGGCCGATCGTCGCCCTCTGCGACCTGCTCATCACCACCGAAACCGCCCTCGCCCACTTGGCCAGTGGCATGGGCCGCCACGGCCCTCAGCCAGCACACGACCACCAGCTGCGCCAGCAGGAATTCGCCCTGCTGGCCTGGATGTGGGGCGGCGCGCTGGGGATCAGTTGATCAGGCCGGAGGCCACCTGGTTGGTGATGCCCGCACGGGTGATGGCCCGGGTGGCGCCCGGATCACGCAGGGTGAGGTTGTAGGTGACCGAGGTGGGGGTGGAGGCGGTGACGGTGAGGGTGGTGTTGGTGCTCACGTTCGACGCCGTCCGCGTGCCTGCGAAGTTGAGGGTGCCGTTGTTGTTGATCGGCGGGCCACAGCGCACCAGGGTGGCCGTATTGCCACTGCCGGTGGCGTAGTAGTGAATGTTGGAGGTGGCCAGGGTGGTGCCGGTGGAGCCCAGCTGGGGTACGGCGATCGTGAACAGCGAGGTGGTGCCGCCAACCGCACAGTCAACCGCCGCGCCGGTGCTGATCGCCGAGCCCTCCTTCACCTCCGTTTCCAGCAGGAAGGTGAGCCGCGAGAGATCGTTTCGCACCGACTGGGTGAACTCGAGGTTGCTGCTTCTGCGGATGTGGGCCGTCAGCGCTCCGGCCACCCCCGCCACCAGCACCGAGCCGATCACCACCGACACCATGAGCTCAATCAGCGTGAAGCCGGCGACCCCACGGCCGCAGAGGCTGTTCGGACTAGACGTCCGGGGTCGGCGTCGCTGGGGGGAGAAGGCCATGGCTCAAAACACCAAGTAGGAGGTGCAGTCGCTGGCGGTGGTGGTGCCGCTGCCGATCCGGATCAGGCCCACGGTGGCCGTGAGGCGCACGCAGCGCATGTCGTTGGTGCCTGTCAGCTGGATGCGCATGTCGGTGTTGGTGGTGGCGGAGACCGTGCCGCGGGGGGTGAAGGTGAGCGTGGTGGGGGTGCTGGGGTTCAGGGCGATCGCGAAGGTGTCCGCGCTGTTGTTGAAGGAGCGGATCGTGAAGCTGGCCTGGTCCGAGCAGGTGGTGGGCGTCACCGAGGCCAGAGTGGCGCCGGAGGAAACCGGCGTGGTGGTGGAGAAGGTGACCACGCAGGGGTTGGTTCCCGGCTGCCGCTGGGAGGCCGAGCGCACCGCCTCCAGCCAGGCGGCCAGCTCGATCGCCACCGTGTTGACCCGCTCGCGCCGGAACTCGCGACCCACGGTGGTGACGCCGATGCCGAGCACCAGGCCGATCAGGCCGGCGGTGATCATCAGCTCCACCAGGGTGAAGCCTGCCCCAGGACGGGGGCGCGCGCGGCCTTGGCCTGGGCGGTGGCGGAAGCGAACGGCCATCACGGACACCAGGCGGCCACGGTGGGCGTGAGGACCAGGGTGCGGCTGGCCCCCGCGCTGGTGGTGTAGTTGATGCGCAGGCGGTGGGCGGCGATGTCGTCGTTGACGACGGTGCGGGCCGTGATCAGGGAGGGCAGGGTGATGGCGTTGATGGCGGTCACCAGGGCGGTGTTGAGGGTGTCGCTGACGGTGTTGTTGCAGGCCGTCTCGAAGTTGCTGATCGCGGTGGCGGCGGAGGCGATCGGGAAGTAATAGTTCTCGGTGCGGGCCGTGGCGCCGGCGCAGTTGGCGGCCGAGCCGTTGAAGCCGCCGGCACCCGAGCACCAGGTGTAGGTTTCCGCCAGGTTGCGCACCGCCGCCACGTCGGCATCCAGCTGGCTCTGCACGGTGGAGAGGTTGCTGGCGCTGATCAGCGAACGGTTCTGCACCGCCGAGAGGGTGGCGGCCCCGGCGAAGGCCAGGCCGATGATCGCCACGGCGATGAGCACCTCGAGGATCGTGGAGCCGCCGGCCCCCGGCCGGCGGAGGAGAAGCCGCCGGCGGGCGAGGGGGAGCGGTGGGCGGACGCGGCGCATCGACATCGCGCTCAGAACAGGGAGGTGGCGGCCGTGCTGCGCGCCACCCACTCGTAGATCAGGAACGAGAACGGCGAGTTGGCCGAGTTGCCGAGGCCGAAGAAGGTGTTGGAGGCCGGCGGCACGGCGATCTGGGTGCTGTTGGCCGAGTTGTTGGCCCCCATGCTGAGCGTGTTCAGCCAGGCGGCGCCGCGGTAGTTGGGCATGCCGAAGGCGTTGTTGCTGTTGTCGGGGTCAGACCGCAGCTCCAGGGTGCCGAACGGGAAGTACATGAACACATCGCGCACGAAGCCGTCGTCGCCCACCGCGACCGTGGTGTTCCGGTCGCTGTAGAGGCCAACTCGTGGCACATCATCGGGGAGCGCCTTGACACCGCAGGCGCTGCTGTCGTTGGGGGTGGTGCACCTCACGTGCTGGATTTGGCCATCGTCCCAGTTGTCAACAGTAGTGATGCCCGTGGAGCTCCAGGCGCTATTGAAGTAGAGGTAGATCGGCGTGCGCGAGCTGTCGATCACGAAGGTGTTGTTCTGGCGGCGATTGGTTTCCCCGTCGTTTCTGGTGTCATCGGCCACCGTGAGCGATCGGATGCGGCAGTGCTTGGCCTCGGCGGCCGTGCCGGCGTCGGTGGTGACGCAGAAGTTGTTGATCGTGCTGTCACAGCTGCCCGTCACGATCGTGTTGGTGGTTGCCCCAGGACCCGACACCAGGACTGGTTCACCGTTGGTGCCCGGAGCCGTGGTGTTGCGGTTGGCGGTGTTGCAGAGCTGAACCTGGCCGGAGGCGTTGACCGTCATGTAGTCGCGGCCATTGGCCACTTGGGCGGCCGTGCAGGTCTGGTTGCCGGACCCTACGATGGTAACTATTTGCCCGACCGTTTCGCAGATCGAATTGGACGTGATCGTGGCGCCGTTCGTCTGGGTGCCGGGATAGGCCGGCAGGGGCGGCGGCGTGATGCCCACCCGCGTGATCGGCACCCCGTCCACGCTGTTGGCGTTGGCGCGGCTGCCGGGGCAGCTGGCCGCCGAGGTGACGCACAGCACCGAGCTGGGCTTGTTGGCGGTGACGTTGCCGCTGGCGTCGAGCACCCGCAGCTGGGCGGCGGTGCCCGGCGAGGTGAAGCCGCCGCCGTTCAGCCCCAGCAGGATGCGCGGAAAGCTGGCATCGCAGATGCGCCCGTCGTTGCCGTGGGCCGACTGGCCGCTGCCGAACGACAGATTGCAGCACTTGGGCACCACCTGAAACTCGCGGGTCACCACGGCGCTGGCGCCGCGCACCGTGCCCCGTACCGTGACCGCGATATAGCCCACGTTGCCCGCGTCCTGCAGGTTCACCAGCCCGTCGTTGTAGGCGGGGCTGCCAGTGGCGCTGCTGGAGGTGGGGGTGGTCAGGAAGCGGCGGGTGCGGTCGGAGTTCTTGACTTCGATGCTCACCACGCTGAAGCTGCCGCCGCTGCCGGTGACCAAGGTGGAGTTGGGGTTGGCGCCGAAGCCCACGGCCGTGGCTGTGGGGGTGTCGGGGGAGCAGGGGTTGCGCAAGCTGGGGTTTCCGGTGCTCCAGGCCGACATCGCCTGGTTGGCCACCAGCATCTTGCGGTTCCGTGGTTTGTTGAACTCGCTGATCACTGTGGCGATGCCCGCTTCGGCGACCTCCCGTGCCTCGCGGCTCTCCCCCTGGAAGGCGGCGGCGAGCCGGCCCCCCACGGCGCGGTTGGCCAGAGTCACCGAACCCAGCACCACCGTGAGCACCACGATCAGGGCAATGAGCAAAGCGGATCCACGCTCGTGGCGCCGGCTCAGCGAGCGAGAGCTGAGCAGGGTAAGCAGAAGTCTTGCGTTCATGGTTCTCGCTTCCTAACTTTGTCCACTGAGTTACCTCAATTTTAACCGTCGCGTAGCGGCCACTCCTGGGCCTGGGGTCCGTGGATGGGGGGCACGAAGGGCTCAGCCACGAACTGCTCGCTGCTGACGCGATGCCACGCCGTAGTCTGGCGAAAAGGCTGACGGCTCCCCGGCCAAGAAGACCCAACGCAACCACCGCTTCGCGAAAGGCTGCGCCTACGACGCCGCCGACAGCCATCTCATGCCGTCAGGCGGCTCCTATGGCAGTGCCACCAATCTCAGCTTGCTGTCGACAGCGACCACCCGGAGATCGTGGGAGTTGTCGTGAGCAACCAGCCCCCGGATGTCGAGCACCTGCTGCCAAGCTGGACCTATTCCCGCCAGTGTGAGGAGGATGGCCGGAAGTGATGACGATGGATGCGGGCTACGGGAGCGAGGGCAACGCCAACGCCTGCGCTGATCAAGGGATGGATGCCTACTTCAAGACCCGTATGGCCCGCACGAAACATCTTTTGGAGGCGTATTGAAGGGTTGTTTCTACACTCAACCCAGCCCTTGGTTCCACTGGTCAGCAACTTTTCGAGCACTCCAGAAGTGCATTTTGAGAAGTTAATCCTGAGCTCCCAGGCTAGG
>CAZBMT010000172.1:0-5844 GCA_964492645.1 uncultured Cyanobium sp.
CTGGCCGCCCGCACCGGAGCCATCCCTTATCACCCCCGCCTGGCCCTGGCGGCCCTGGAGCAGGGGAACAGCCTGCTGGTGTATCCCGGCGGCGGGCAGGACACCTTCCGGCCCCACCGGGACCGGGGCCGCATCCACTTCGCCGGCCGCACCGGCTTCCTGCGCCTGGCGATCTGGCACGGCCTGCCGATCGTGCCGGTGATCTCCTGGGGGGCCCACGACACCCTGGTGGTGCTGGAGGACCTCTACCCCCAGTTCCGGGCGCTGCACGAGCGGGGGATGCCCTGGCTGTTCGGCATCGATCCCGAGGTGATGCCGCTGTATCTGGGCCTTCCCTGGGGCCTGGCCCTGGGCCCGCTGCTCAACCTGCCCCTGCCGGTGCGGATCCACACGCGGGTGTGCCCGCCGATCCTCCTGGGGCGCAGCGGCCACGCCGCCAGCCGCGACCGGGCCTATGTGCAGGACTGCTATAAGCAGGTGACGGCCACGATGCAGCAGGCCCTGGATCAGCTCGCGGCCGAGGCTCAGCGGTAACGGGACGGGGCTCCGTAGGACTGGGTTGGAATCGACTGGGGCGAGGGCCCGCTGCCGAGCCGCTGCGGCAGGCCATCCCGCTGGCGTTGCAGTTCCGCCAGGGAGCGGGTCTCCCCCATGGCCAGGCCTGTCAGAACCGCCAGTTCCTGCTTCATCTGGTTGGCGGGTCTTGGGTTCACGAAGCGGAAGTTGAGCGTCCTCTTGTCGCCGGCGCTGTCGTAGCCCACCACCGTGAAGTGGAGGTCCGCCGTCTTGCCGGCCCTGGAGCCGGCGAGGGCACCACCCACCATGCCCCCCACCAGCCCGATCGGGCCCAGCAGCAGGCCACCGGCGATGGCGCCGGCGGTGCCGCCACCCACGGCCCCCACCGTGCCGTTGGTGCTGTCGTAGGCCTCCTGGCCGCCGGCGTACCAGCGGGCGATCCGACCGATGGGGATGAAGCTCTTCCTGTCCCCGATGCCGTTGGCGTCGAGGTTGATGGTGCAGGGGCTGCTGCCGCAGAGGGCCTGATAGGAGGTGGCCGCCGCCGGGGCGGGAAGCATCAGGGCCAGGACCAGGGGAGAGGCCTGGCAGGCTCGCCGCTGAAGCCGGGCTCGCGTGACGGTCATGGGTCGAGCGTGGAGGGCCTGGTCAGTCAATCGGCGTCAGAGGATGGCGCAATGGGGCCGTGGCCACGGGGTGATGACCGGATGTGACCGGCGGGCGGCGCCTCCGTAGCTCCGATGATGGTCATCGCTCTGCCGGTGTCCCCGGGGCCCCCATGTCCCTGATCAACACGGCCGTCGGCCTGCTGGCGATCAGTTCGCCGATCGGTCTGCTGCCGGTGGTGGTGGAGGCCGGCGGGGGTAACCCCGTGCGGATCCGCCGCATCAGCCGTCTGGCCGTGCTCACCTTTCTGTGTGCCCTGATCGCCGCCTGCTGGTGGGGCCAGGGCCTGCTCGACCTGTTCGGCATCACCCTGGAGGCCTTCCGGGTCGCCGGTGGACTGATTCTGCTGCCGATCGGCCTGCGCCTGATCGATGGGCGGGAGGTGAGCCACGGCTCCCTGGACGACACCGAGGACAGCGCCGGCGTGGTGCCGATCGGTCTGCCGTTGCTGGCGGGCCCGGGGGCCATCTCCCTGGTGGTGGCCGATGCCCCCGCCGCCTGGCAGGGCAGGCTCGCCCTCAGCGGTGTGATCGGCCTGCTGGCGATCCTGATCTATCTGGTGCTGATCGCCTCGATGCCCCTGCGCCAGGCCCTGGGGGAACTGCAGGAGAAGGTGATCAGCCGCCTGATGGGGCTGCTGCTCAGCGCCATCGCGGTCCAGATGCTCGTCAGTGGCCTCAGGGGCTGCTTCCCTGTGCTGGCCTGACGGCCGAGGCGGTCCCCCCAAGGGCAGCTCAGAGGCAACCGAGCCGGGGTGGCGTCGGTGGCCCTTCGAAGGGGTCAATGGCCAGCTCCCGATCCAGCACGGTGAGGATGTCCTGGATCACGGCGGGACGGGTGGCCACCCAGAGGAAACCCTCCAGGGGAGCGGCCGCGACAGGGTCCCACAGGCAGTACTGGGGATGCTGCCGGTACATGCGGGTGGCCAGGGGCACCAGGAAGCGGGTCTTGGGGAAATGATCCTCACCGTGATCGAAGGTGAGAACGATGGCGAACTCCAGCTCGCCCTTGGCTGTGTAGCGATCGATCCTGGTCTCCCCCTCCGATCCGGGAAAGGGGGACAGCCGGTATTCGACATAGCGGCGATGGAAGGGGTTTCTCTGCTCCTTCCAGGTCCTCGCCTCCACGCCCAACTCGGTCGCCAACTCGGTGAGCAGCAGATAGGTATGGGTGCGGAGGGTCTCGTGGAGCTCGTCTGTCCTGAGGCTCTGAAGCCGCCAGCGCTGAGCCAGCGCTTCATAGCGGTTCATCTGGGGCGGGTCCTGGGGGGTGGGTCCCTTGGGGCCAGTCACCGGTCCTCTCCTCGTTTTGTCAGTTTATCGGCGGCATGTGTGCGGGCCAGGGGATGGCTGTGCCGCGACGGTGGAGGGTCGCGAGGAAGGGGCATCACCCGCCGAAAGGCCTGTCTGAGGCTGTTTTCCAGGTGCTTCAGCCCAATCGCGGCAGGGATGCAGCAGCACCTCTGCGCTGGCCATGGCCATGAACGATGACTTGGTTTATTGTTAAGGACTGGTGAAGCAACCGCCATGGATCCTTTCAGCCCGGTAGCCCAGCTGGCAGTCGCCGCGATCAGCGGCACCGCCTTCCTGATTTCGATGGCCGTGATCCCCTTCCCCGAGTCGAAGGCCGATTCCTTGTCGGGCTTCACCTCGACCTCCCCGACAAACGCCACCGCCATTCGCACGGTTGAGTCCTCCACCTCTCCTCTGGCCAAGTGACCCTCCAGCGACGTCCGCTGCACTCGACCGTCACAGCCAGAGTTGACCGCGACCAGCGCGGACCAAGACCACCAGCCAAGCCCTCGGACCAAGACCGCGGCTAGTACCAAACGCTGATCACGGCCAGGTTCAACCAGCACGCGACCGCAAGGCCCCATCGCTCGAGACAGGTCACAGATCTCAGTCAGCCGTGGGGCAAACGATTCCCCTTCTGAACCTTCAGCCGCGAGATCCGAAGTCGGTCCGCTGATCGACAGAGACCCCTCTGGATTCACGCCAGGTTGATGGCCCTGTTGCCGCTCAGGATGGCCGTGAGCCGCTCGCCACCGCCATGCCCTCTGGCCCTGAATCTGCCCCCGGGCCGCCGCTGGTGCTCGTCCACGGTCTGTTCGACACGCCCCGGGTCTTCGACCGACTCCACCGTCGGCTGGCCGGAAGGCGTCAGCCCCTGCTGAAACCGGCCCTGCCACTCCGCTTCGGCGTCGCCCCAGTCGAGACCTCGGCCCAGCGGCTCGCCGCCGCGATCGAGGCGGCCTTCGGGAGCGAGGATCCGCTCGACATCCTGGGTTTCTCCATGGGCGGCGTCATCGCCCGCACCTGGATCCAGCGGATGGGTGGCCATGCCCGCACCCGCCGGTTCATCAGTCTCGGCAGCCCCCAGCAGGGGACCCTGACGGCCCAGCCCTGGCCGCGCAGGCCCCTGGCCGGCATCGCCGATCTCAAGGCGGGCAGCCCGCTGCTGAAGGAGCTCAATGCCGACCTCAGCCTGCTGGAGGGGATCGACTGCCGCAGCTACGCCACCGTCTTCGATCTGATGGTGGTGCCTGGCTGGCGGGCGGTGCTGCCCATCGGGCCGCGGCGGATGCTGCCGGTCTGGACCCACCAGCAGTTGCTGCGCCACCCGGCGGCCCTCGATCCCCTGGTGGCGGATCTGCTGCGCCCCTGAGCCGGTTCCGGGCCCAGCATGGGGGCGGATGCCGATCCGCGAGGTCACGATGCCGAACGCCCTGGCCGCAAGGCTCACCGCCTGGGGGTTCTCCTGGGCGGGCCTGCGGGACAACCGCCGCGGCGAGTGGTGGCTGATCGCCCAGATGGCCCTGATCGCGGCCCATCTGCTGCCGGCCGCCCCCTCCCCCGCTTCCCTGGGTCTGGCCTGGCCGCTGCCGCTGCGTCTCGGGGGGCTGGCCCTGTTCAGCCTCGGGCTGGTGCTGGCGGGCCAGGGAGCCCTGAACCTGGGCGCCAGCCTCAGCCCCCTGCCTGAACCCATGGCCGACGTCCCCCTGGTGACCACCGGGGCCTACGGCCGCTGTCGCCACCCCCTGTATCAGGGGGTGATCCTCTGCTCCCTGGGCGTCACCGTGGCCCTGGGCAGCGTGCTGCATCTCGCCCTGCTGCTGGGGCTGGTCATCGTGCTGGGGTGCAAGGCGCGTCGCGAGGAAGCCCGCCTCAGCGTCATCCATCCCGCGTACGACGCCTACCGCCTGATCACCCCCGCGATCCTGCCGGGCTTGCCATGGCTGGACTGGCGATCGTCCTGAGCCCCCGGTGATCGCTGGGGCCGTGGCCCCCGTTTCGTGAAGCTGCGCCGGATTCCTTGCTCCCTCACCTGCGGCGCTCCCTATGGGTGAAGGTGAGGTTTCCAGGAGTGAGCGATGGCGATCCCATCCCCCAGCACAGGTGGCGTCCACCTGCCTCGCCATGACGGCATGGAAGCCGGGCACCGCTCCGATCCCTACCGGGAGGAGGGCCAGCCGGCGCAGCCCACCGTCTGCCCGGACTGTGGCGCGACGGTTCGTGGCGGGCGCTGGACCTGGCAACCGGCCGAGCCGGGAGCGAAGACCCACCGCTGCCCTGCCTGCCGCCGCATCCGCGATCGGGTGCCGGCCGGAGAGCTCACCCTCCACGGGCCCTTCTTCGCAGCCCACGAAGAGGAGATCCTGCAACTGCTGCATCACACCGAGGCGCGCTTCCGCGACGAGCATCCCCTGGAGCGCCGGATGACGCTGCAGCGGGATCCCGCCCATGGCGGGCTGGTGGTGACCTTCACCGGCACGCACGTGACCCATGGGGTGGCGACCGCCCTGCTGGATGCCTTCGCCGGGACGATGGCGGCGGACTGGCCGGAGGGAGGAGCGCCGCTCCGGGTCCGCTGGAGCCGATGAAGCGGAGCGGCGGTTAGAACCGACGCCGATGCTCCCTGTCCGGTCCATGGTCCAGCCCCCGATGTTCCGGCTTCTCCGGGCCAGCTGCCTGGCCGCCCTGATGGCTCTGGCGCTGCTCATGTCCGGCCCTGGGCCGGCGCTGGCCGCCTTTGTGCTGCCGCCGCTGCCCTACCCGGTCGATTCCCTGGCGCCGGCGATCGAGCCCACCACGATGACGATCCACCACGACCGCCATCACGCCGCCTACGTGGCCAACCTCAATGCCCGGATCGCCGACCACCCCGAGCTGGAGGGGATGGCGCTGGAGGACCTCCAGGGCCGGATGTCGCGCTATCCGGCCGCCGTGCGCAACAACGGCGGCGGCCACTACAACCATTCCCTTTTCTGGCAGGTGATGGCGCCCCCCGGCCAGGGCGGCGCCCCATCGCCGGAGCTGGGGGCGGCGATCACCGCAGCCTTCGGCTCCCCCGAAGCCCTGCAGCAGCGCTTTGCCCGGGCGGCGACCGACCGCTTCGGTTCCGGATGGGCCTGGTTGATCCGGCGACCGGACGGCAGCCTGGCGATCACCAGCACCGCCAACCAGGACAATCCGCTGATGGATCTGCCGGGCATCGAGCGGGGCTTGCCCCTGCTGGGGCTGGATGTGTGGGAGCACGCCTATTACCTCGACTACCAGAACCGCCGGCCGGACTACATCGCCGCCTGGTGGCCGCTGGTGAACTGGAACGAGGTGAACCGGCGCTTCGCCGATGGCGGTGCCCCGACAACCGCGAGTGAATCCT
>CAZBMT010000173.1:0-5840 GCA_964492645.1 uncultured Cyanobium sp.
AACGGGCAGGTGGTGCAGGGCAGCGACAGCGAAGCCCTGGGACAGGCCCTGGGCGGGCTGCTGCAGCAGCTGTTCGGGGGGGGGCGATAAGGCACCCCGCTCAGCCCGCGATCGGCCCCAGCCCCTCGCCGGCGTTGCTGAGGAAGCGGCGCAGGTTCACACCCGCCTCGTGGGCGGAGATGGTGACCTGCAGCTTCTGGTCGGCGTCAAGGCCATCCCAGAAGGCATGGAACAGGTCGAGGGAGGCCTTGGCCGTGCCCACGACCCCCACCAGGGCCATCGGCGCCGCCAGCCAGGGGAACACCAGCAGCAGCACCGAAAGCACGGCCCCCACGGCAACGCCCGTTCGGGCCGATTCCATGCTGGTGGCCAGCACCAGCCGCATCTGGGTCAGCCGGTCGATCTCGCCCCGCTTGCGCAGGGCTTCGGTGCGCAGGGCGCTCAGCAGGGCCTGGTAGGTGGCGTAGAGAAGCACCCCACCGACGGTGGATTCGGAGACGAATTCACCGCCGCTGAAGGCTCCGCCGTTGCGGTTCAGATCCACCGAGGCCAACCCCGCCAGGGGGGCCGCTTCCCAGCCGGCACGGGGGATGCGGAAGGGATCGTGCTCGCGGGTCATGGGAACAGAGGAGCCGGATGTCCAGCCTGCCATGGGTGGCCGGGATCGGTTCAGCCGGCTTCGGCAGCCAGGCCGTAGGACGGACCGTTGGCGGTGATGCGCGTGAGCGTGCCCTCGGGAGCCGTCTCGGTGTCCTGATCACCGGGAAGACCATCGACGATGCCGGCATCGAAGGAGTAGCGGCCAGGGCCCAGCAGCAGCAGAGCCAGGCTGCCGCCCAGGTAGAGCACCACCAGTTCCAGCACGTAGATGTTGAAGCCGCTGGTGAGGATGTGGTGGTAGGCGGCCACGGCCATCGTGCCGGTCAGGGCCAGGGCCCCCAGGGGCGAGAGCAGGCCCAGGATCAGCAGCCAGCTGCCCAGGATTTCCGAATAGCCCGCCACGTGGGCGAAGAACAGGGGGAAGGGCAGGTGCAGGGGAACCACATAGTTGGTGGCGAACCCCTGCGGATCGGCCAGTTTGTCCTGGCCGTGGTGGATCATCATCGCCCCGACCGCCAGCCGCAGGATCAGCAATCCGACGTTGGCCAGGCGTCCCTCCCGCAGGAGGTAGGACCTCAGGGCCTGGCGCACGACTGCGACGATCGGGGTGCCGGGGGCAGGAGCCGCCGAGCGGTCGTCCGCGCTGATGGGCACGGCAGCGGCGGTCGTCGGACGATTGAGTGCCAGCATCCACAGGGCGATGAAGGCGGTGAAGAAGCCCGCGAAGATCTCAAGCAGGACAGCGGTGGTCATGGCGACGGGAGAATTATGAAGATTCTGTCGCCTTAGGTAAAGGAACGTGAAGCGTCCTCCGCTTCCAGTCCCAGGTCCAGGCTGAGCTGCCCCTCGGCCAGCCGCGGCTGCCGCCGCCGTCCGTCGCCACTCTTCCTTCTGCCGGAGGGGGGAAGGCCCGATCGGCGAGAGCCGTGCCGTTCCTGGATCGCGTCGGCGGCGGCACTGAAACCGGGCTGGCGACGCAGGCCCCAGAGCCGTTCCCGGGCCTCCCGGGCGGCGGCGGCCACCTCCACGATCGGGGCCGGATAGTCGCGGCCGATGCGGCAGCCGCTGGCGGCCTGGGTGGCCGGATCCATCCGCCACGGCTCGTGGCGCCAGATCGCCGGCACCTTGGCCAGCTCCGGCAGCCAGCGCCCCAGAAACTCCCCTTCCGGGTCGTGGTCGAGCCCCTGCTTGATCGGGTTGTAGATCCGGATCGTGTTGATGCCCGTGGTGCCGCTCTGCATCTGGCACTGGCTCCAGTGGATGCCGGGCTCGTAGTCGACGAACTGGCGGGCCAGGTGCAGACCACTGTCGCGCCAGTCGATCCAGAGGTGATGGCTGGCGAACGACAGCAGCATGGCCCGCATGCGGAAGTTGATCCAGCCGCTGGCCCCCAGGGCGCGCATGCAGGCATCGACGAACGGCACTCCGGTGCGCCCGGCGCACCAGGCCGCCAGCCGTTCCGGATCGGTGCGGCGCAGTCCCCTGGTGGCGGGATGGAGCTCGAGCACTTCGATCGACGGCTCGCTCTCCAGCTTCTGGATGAAGTGGCAGTGCCAGTGGAGGCGCGACAGAAAGGCGTCGAGGGCCCGAGGCCAGCCAGCGGCCACCTCGGCGGGCAGGGTCGCCAGGGCCGCCCGCCGGACCCGGGCGGCCTGGGTCACCTCCCCCATCGACAGGGTGCCCCAGGCCAGGTGGGGCGAGAGCCGTGAGCAGCCCTCGAAAGCGGTCAGGGGACTCGAGAGGCGATGGTGGTAGCCACGCCCCCGTTGCTGCAGGAAGCCTTCCAGCAGCTTCAGCCCGGCCCGCCGACCACCCCGCTGCCGTGCCGGACAGGGGTCCGCCGCCAGGCCCAGATCGGCGCCGCTGGGCAGGGCGCGGGGGGCGATGTCCTCCAGGGGGGGCAGGGCGACGGGCGCCTCCAGCAGCGGTTCGGCCATGCGTCGCTCCCAGGCCCGGGCCCAACCGCGGCGATCTCTGAGAGCCCGGGTCACCCCGAAGCTGGCGAACTCCTGCCAGGGGATCCCCCGTTCGCGGGCCCAGGCGGCCACCCGGCGGTCCCGGGCATAGGTCCAGAGGTTGCCGGTTTCCTGGTGGCTCCAGAGTCCGGCGATGCCATGGCGACGGTGGGCGGCCTCCAGGACGGTCACCACCTCGCCGACCCGCACCACCAGCGGCTGTCCCCGTTCGGCCAGCGCCTGCCGCAGCTCCTGGAGCGCCTCCCGGCAGAAGCTCCACTGGCGGCCCGAGCTGTCCGGTTGCCGCCACAGCTCCGGTTCGACGACATAGAGGGGCAGAACCGGGCCACGCCCCAACGCCTCCACCAGGGGGCGGTGGTCTGCGAGGCGCAGGTCGCGCTTGAACCAGACCACCTGAAGCGCCATCACCCGAGGCCAGGAATCCGGATCAGCGCTTCGGCAGGTCGCTGGGCCGCAGCACCACCACCACCACGCCCACCACCACCATCACGATCAGCACGGCCGCCCCGGCCAGGGGCAGCACCGTTTCCGTCTCCATCTGCCCGCCCGCCGACTGTCACCCCATCCTGGTGGGGCCACCGGGGCAGCGCGAAAAAAAAGGACGGGTCAGCCAGACCCGCCCCCGAAGAACGTCTTAAGAAATGTAACGGTTGCGCCACCGGCGGTGCGAGGGCCCTTCGGTCCCGTCCCGGAAGCCCCTGGAGCGCCCGATGGGCCCTGGGCGCCCCCGCGGTCCTCGGGCACGCACGCCACAATCTTCATGTTCCGTTACATCACCCATGACGGTCGGCGAGCTCTACCTCGAATCCCTGTCCACCGGCGTCATCACTCCCGCCGAGCTTGCCTGGCTCACCCACGGGCAGGACCACTTTTCCCGCCTGGAGGAGGCCACGGCCCTGCGGCTCGGCCGCCTGCTCGACCAGGGGGATATCCAGCTGGGTTGTCGCCTGGTTCCCGCCAGCGCCGCTGACGATGCTTTCCACTCGCAGGCCCCGGCGGCCGGGGTGCTGGAGGAGTGGATCGAACCGCTGGGTCGTCGACGGCATCGTTGACGACCGTCACAACCCTTCAAGATCGTTTACACTGCCTTCAAGTTTCGCAACGAACCCACCCATGTCTGACTCCACCACACGCTTCGGCTTCGTCGCCTTCGCTGAAACCTGGAACGGCCGCCTGGCCATGCTTGGTTTCGTCATTGGCCTCGGCACTGAGATCCTCACCGGTCAGGGCATCCTTGCCCAGATCGGCCTGGGCTGATCCCTGCTTCTGCCCTCGCAGCATCGGCCCGGGTGGTTCTGCCATCCGGGCTTTGATGTGGTCGGCGTTCCCTCCGCTCCCCCATGGCGCACGCTCTCGTCTTCGTACTGGCTCCAGAGGGTGGTCTTCCCGCTGATGACGCGACCTGGGGGGAGATAAAGGCCGCCCAGCTCCTCGGGGTGCGCAGCGGCATCGCCCTGCGCATGTTCCGGGTGCCCGTCGGGAATGCCCCGAGCCTGGAGGACCTGGTCGGCTCCGGCCAGGCCAATGTCAGCGGAGCCGACCCCTTCGAGCCTTTGTGCACCAACCTTTGCGCGGAGGAGCCGTCCACCGTTCCCTCCGCCGATCCGGGTCCGGCGCGGCGTCTGATCTGCGATGCGGTGGTGCCCCATCTCGAGCCCCGCGCCCTCTGGCTCGGCGCCTACGAACTCAGCGGCCCTGACAGTGGCCAGGAGCGGGCGCCCTCAGGGGGACATCCGGCCGAGCGCCTGGGGATCGAATCGGTCCGCTGCCTCGACCAGTTCCCCCTGCGGGAAGCGGACAACGAAACCTGCTGGTTCTACCCCACCGACAACGGCGCCTACCTCTGCTGGGAGAACCAGCGCCGACTGGAGCTCGCTCCCGGTTATCCAGCCGACTCGTGCCTGCAGGAGGGGCCGGTGTCGTACCAGCGCAGCGACCTGCAACTGCTCTGGTCGCTGATGGCCGACGACCAGTCCCTGACCTGCGTCGGGCTCACCTATCAGAAACGACGGATCGAGTGGCCGATCGCCGCGAGCAATCCGGAACCCTTCGCCACCTGGACCGCGTTCCGAGTCGACGCCATGGCTGATGACACCTACCGGGAAATGGCGAACATCACCGTTTTCCCGAGCTGAACAGACGTCTCAGCTGGCCTGCTCGTAGAGCTTCTCCAGCCGCTCCCGGCTGAGGTCGACGTAGAGAACCTCTTCGCCCTGGGCCGGGGCTTCCGGATGGCGCTGACGCGGGGAGGGGCTGGAGGCGGCGCTGCGCAGGTTCTGGGTCATCAGGGCGAAGGCGCCGCCGGCGATGACCGCGAAGCTCACCCCGTAAACGATGGGGAACAGGACGTCCAGCATGGGTTGCGCACTTTTCTCCACGATAATGTAACGATCTGTTAATCGTGGTTGCTGCGCGCCCCGAGCGGGCTATGGATTCAGCCACTCCTCCTGCCAGCCGTTGTCGGCCCGCCAGCGGCGGCGCCGGTGGGGGTGACCGGTCAGCTCCAGCAGCTCCACCCGCTGCAGCCGCACCCGCAGCAGTTCGAAGTGCTCCGGCCGCGGGGCCTCTTCCCCCAGTTCCCGGGGGAACGGTCCCTCGCTCTGGAGAGGTTCCCCCGGCGCCGGCCAGCCCCACAGGGCCCGCCCCCGGGGGGTCAGGGCCTGCCAGTGGAAGGTCAGGGCCCGCTGCTCCTCGTCGCGATCGAGCGGCAGCCGCTGGCCCCTGAGCCGGAACTGGCTGCGCGCTCTGGGCAGCAGCCAGCAGAGTTCCAGCGGGGCGGACCCGGCGAGTTCGCCACTCTTGGCGCTGCGGCGGTCGGTGAGTAGATCGAGGCTGGCCGCTCCGGCCCAGCAGCGGAACACCAGGGTGCGAACCCTCGGGGTGCCGTCCGCCGCCACGGACGCCAGCTGCAGCCAGCGGGCCTGGGGGGAGCGGCCCTGGCGCTCCAGCGCCCCGCGCAGCAGCGGCCGCCACGGGGGCAGGGGCTCGCCAGGCGGCGGTGACGGACGGGACTCGGACATCGGCAGGACCTACGGCGTCGGTTTTCCGGCCACCACGGCGAAGAAGGGATCCCCCTGTCCCCCCAGCCAGCCCATGGGACCCTCGGCCCGGGTCGGCTCGGCGATCAGCTGCGGCGCCGGCCAGCCCTGGGCCTGCAGCACCCAGCTCACGTAGGCCAGGTGATCCCGGTCGCTGCCGTCGGTCCAGATCTGGGGGGCCTTCTGGAAGAACATCCGGTTCGAGAAGGCCACGATCACCTGCCCG
>CAZBMT010000174.1:0-5832 GCA_964492645.1 uncultured Cyanobium sp.
GAAGCGCACGGGTTCACCGCCGTCGGGGGTGACGGTCACGTCTCCCTCCAGCAGCAGGCAGGTCTCCGGCTCGTCGTAGGTCCAGGGGAAGGTGCTCACCCCACAACTCCAGGTGGGCCAGCCGGTCACGCCCAGACGCGCCATGAAGGGCATCACGAACATGCCCTGGCGCCACATGGGGTTGAGCACCGGGTCGGAGGGATCGAAGATGGCCAGCTCGTAGAGAGCCATGGAGCCGGCCCAGCCGGCGACCAGAGCGGTGTGCATGAGGTGCACGGCCAGCAGTCGGCCCGGGTCGTTGATGACGACCGTGTGCACCCGGTACCAGGGCAATCCCATTGGGGGGTCAGGTCTGGGTTGACAGTTGCCGAAGCCGGTCGCCGGGGCGATGGCGGCTAAGGAGACGCTCGGTGATTACCGATCCGTGCTGGCGATGGTAAGGGTTGCGGGCAACGGCACGGGGCCCAGGTAACGGACCGCAACGGCGCGCCTCACAATGGAAACCGTCCCTTTCCCCAAGAGGCTTCCGCCATGCCCGTGATCCGGTTCGTGCGCGAGCAGCGTGACGTTGAGTGCTACCCGGGGGAGAACCTCCGCGAGGTCGCCTTGCGGGCAGGCATCGAGCTGTACGGCCTCAAGGGCCGGCTGGGCAACTGCGGGGGCTGCGGCCAGTGCATCACCTGCTTCGTGGAGGTGGTGGAGGGCGGGGCGCTCAACGCCCTGACGGAACAGACCTCGGTGGAGCAGCTCAAGCTGAGGCGGCGCCCCCAGAGCTGGCGGCTGGCCTGTCAGGCCCTGGTGCAGAAATCGGTGATGGTTCTCACCAGGCCCCAGGTGGGACTCACTGACCGGGAGGGCGACCTGGCCCGGGCCCGGACCCAGCCCCTGCCTGAAGGCCCCACCGCCTGGCCGGTCCCCCCCGAGGCCGAGGAGCCGGAGGACGGCAAGGCCCCTGGGACCACCGCGGTGGCCTCCCCTGCCCCATCCGCAACGAGCGATGAAGGGGGTGTCATTCCCGCCGATGGGCGGTGATACCTTCTCAGAACCTCTCCAGCAGTCATGGAAACCAACGACCTCGGCTTCGTTGCCAGCCTCCTGTTCGTTCTGGTTCCCGCAGTTTTCCTGATCATTCTCTACATCCAGACCAACAGCCGCCAGGGCGGCTGAGGCCGCCTCAGCGCGCCCGCCCCTCCGGCTCCCGCACCAGAAGCACCGGAGCCGGGGCGTGCACCCGGATGTAGTCACTGACCGAGCTGCCCAGCAGCTTGTCGAGATCCACCAGGGCCCTGGCCACGAGGGGCCTGCGGTCCTGGGAGGCGATCACCACCAGATCGGCCTTCGCCTCTTCGGCGGCGGCGCACACACCGCGGGCGATGTCGCCCGTGCGATGCAGACCCTTCATCTCCACCCCGAAGCTGCGGGCCCGCTGGATCGCCTTCTGCAGCACGTCATCACCGGGTGTGCGCCCCCCGCGGGAGGGGGTGATGTCCTGGCGGGACACATGAACGCCCGTGAGACTGCCGCCGGGAATGCCCTGCACCAGCTCGCAGGCCAGGCGCAGGGCGTCATCGCCCACCCCGGTGCCGTCGATGGCCACCAGGACCCGGTTGATGGCCTTGACGTAGAGGTCGTCCCGCACCAGCAGCATGGGCCGGGTGGAGAGCTGGAAGACGTACTGGCTGGCGCTGTTGCCCAGGATCGACTGCAGCCTGCCCAGGCCCCGCGATCCCATCACGATCAGGTCGGCCTCCAGCTCATCGGCCACGTTGAGCACGGTCAGCTTGGCGTCGCCCTCCCGCACCAGGGTGTTGACCTCGCCGGGGCTGAGGCCGAGACGCTCGATGGCCTCCTTGATCAGCACCTCGGCCTGCTGGCGGTGGCTCTCCAGATCCAGGCCCCCCTGCTCGGGAATCACGTGCAGCAGGTTGATCCGGGCCTGACGGCAGGGAGGGATGTCGCGCAGGATGCGGACCATCTCCTCCACATGACCCTTGCCGGAATCGGCGATCAGCAGGTTGCGGAACACGGACATCAAAGAGGCTCTGGATCAGCCTATGGCTGATCCTCTTTCCGCAGTCCGCCGTGGTGAAGACCGTGATGCAGTGTCCCGAAGCGGGCTGGTGGTGCCTGAACCGGCGAGTGCTGCCGCAACACACCGACCACGCCGGGGTGATGTGGCACGGGGCCTATCTGGCCTGGCTGGAGGAGGCCCGCGTCGAGGCCCTGGCCGGTGCCGGCCTCCACTACAGCGACCTGTCAGCCCGTGGGCTGGAGCTGCCGGTGGTGGGCCTGCGCATCGATTACCGCCAGGCCCTGCTCCATGGTGACGCGGTTGCGATCCACAGCCGGGTGCTGCCGCGGGAGGGTGCGAAGCTCCCCTGGCACAGCCGCTTCCTGCGCCCGGATGGGGGACTGGCGGCCGAGGCCTGCGTCGATCTGGTGCTGGTGGATCTCTCCGGGGGGGCCTCGCAGCGGCGGTTGCAGCGGCGGTTGCCACCGGACCTGGAGCAGGCCCTGGCGATCCTGCGGGCAGGGCCGCCCCACTCCGGTATCCATTCATAGTACTCTTGTACTGCTGATCGGGTGCCGGCGCTGGCCATGGGGGATCTGGTGCAGGGGGCGTTCCCCCGCAGGGCGGCTCCGGCCTGGGACCGTGAACGGCGTCTGTGGTGGCTGCTCTGGAGCCGCTGCCCCGGCCTCGGTTGGCAGCGCCTGCGGGCCCTCGAGGCCGGCTTTGGTGGGCTCCCCGCCGCCTGGGGGGCGTCCGCCGCCGAGCTGGCGGCGGTGCCGGGCCTTGGAGAGGGGCTGGTGGCGGTGGTGGAGCGCTTCCGCCGCCGCTGGGGCCCCCGGCCCCTCGAGGCCTTCGCGCCCCGGTGCCGCTTCGGTCGCGGCGTGCTGGTCCCCGGCGACCGAGGCTGGCCCGGGGGCCTTGGGGAGCTGAAGCGGCCGCCCCTGCAGTTGTGCTGGCAGGGGCGGGGCAGCCTCTGGCCCCATCTGGGCCAGCGCCGTTCGGTGGCGGTGGTGGGCACCCGCCGCCCGTCTCTCCATGGTCTCTCGATGGCCCAGGCCATCGGCGCGGCCCTGGCCGAGGCGGGCTGGCCGGTTCTGAGCGGGCTGGCGGAGGGCATCGATGGGGCCGCCCATCAGGGGTGTCTGGCGGCAGCAGGGGCTCCGGTGGGGGTGCTGGGCACACCGCTGGGTCGCGCCTATCCCATCCATCACGCCCTGCTGCAGAGCCAGGTGGCCCGTCAGGGTCTGCTGGTGAGCGAGTTGGCCGAGGGCGCGTCCGTGCGCCGCGGCAGCTTCGCCGCCCGCAACCGCCTGCTGGTGGCCATGGCGGCCGCGGTGGTGGTGGTGGAGTGCCCGGTCGTCAGCGGGGCGCTGCATTCGGCCGAGCTGGCCTGGCAGCTGGAGCTGCCCCTGTGGGTGGTGCCGGCCGATGCCGGCAGGGCTTCGGCCATGGGCAGCAACCGGCTGCTGGCCAGGGGGGCCACGCCCCTGCTCCTCCCTGCCGACCTGATCGACCAGCTGGGTCCCGGCCCCCTGGCCGGCCGCAGGCCCGGGCCGGCACCGCCAGGGCATCCGGCGGCCGCCCATACCCAGGCCCCGCCCACCCGTCCGGCCGACGCCGAGGCGATGGCGGCCGAGGGGCTGCTGGCGGCGGTGGGCGGAGGCGCCAGCCTGGAGCAGCTGAGCCTGGCGCTCGATCGCCCCATGGCCGAGCTGATGCCCCGGCTGCTGGAGCTGGAGCTGGCCGGGCGGCTACGGGCCGAGGCGGGCCTCTGCTGGCGTCCCTGCTGAGCCCGTCGCCCCTGATTAGGCTCCTCCCATGGTTTCCCCGGCCGTCCCAGCCCCGATACCAGCCCCCCTGGCGTCCGGACCCGAGGCCCTGACGCTTACTGGAGCGGCAGTGCTGGAGTGGCGTCGCCTCCTCCTGGCCCAGGGCGGCGCCGCCGCCGATCTCGACTGGCTGCTCGATCTGGGCGGCGGGCTGCGCTGGAGCCGGCTGCAGTCGCTCTGGTGTCACCCGCAGGCCACCATCCGACTCGATCGTCCGCTGGAGGAGCTGGAAGCCCTCTGGCAATGCCACCGCCACACCCAGGAGCCCCTGCAGTACCTGGTGGGCCGTTGCCCCTGGCGCGACCTGGAACTGCCGGTGGCCCCCGGGGTGCTGATTCCCCGGCAGGAAACGGAGCTGTTGGTGGACCTGGCCCTGGACCTGGGGCGGCCGGGCCCCCCCATCACCCATTGGGCCGACCTGGGCACCGGCTCCGGCTGTCTGGCCATCGCCCTGGCCCGTGCCCTTCCCAGCAGCCGGGGCTTCGCCGTCGAGGCCAGCGCCGAGGCCCGGGCCCAGGCCGGCGCCAACCTCGGCCGCTGGGACCTGCAGCGCCATGTCACCCTGCTGGCTGGCGACTGGTGGCAGCCGCTGGAGCCCTGGTGGGGGCAGCTGGATCTGGTGGTGACCAACCCCCCCTACATTCCCAGTGCCACCCTGGCCGGGCTGGAGCCGGTGGTGCGCGATCACGAACCCCTCCTGGCTCTCGACGGTGGCCCCGATGGGCTGACGGCGCTCCGTTCGATCGTGGCCGGGGGCCTGCAGGGGCTGGCCCCCGGCGGCCTGCTGTTGATGGAGCACCACCACGACCAGAGCGACGCCGTCGCCGACCTGCTGCTCGCCGCCGGCCTGGAGCGCCCCGGCGTCCACCACGATCTGGAGGGCCGGGCCCGCTTCGCCAGTGCCTGGAGACCCGGCACCCGATGAACGGTCCTTCCGAGCTGGCGAAGCGTCTGGCGGCCGGGGAGGCCGTCCTGTTCCCCACCGACACCCTGCCGGCCCTGGCCTGTCGGCCCGCCGCGGCGGCCCTGCTCTGGCGCCTCAAGCAACGGCCTGCCGACAAGCCCCTGATCCTGATGGGCGCCGGCCTGCCCCAGCTGATCGAGGCCCTCGGGGTGCCCTGGCAGCAGGCCTGGCTGGAGCAGGCCCGCCGCGGCTGGCCCGGGGCAGTCACCCTGGTGCTGCCGTTCACCGGCCGCCTCACCGACCATCTCCACCCCGGTGGCACCAGCCTCGGCCTGCGCGTCCCGGCCTGCGAGCGCGCCCGGGAACTGCTGCGGCTCAGCGGCCCACTGGCCACCACCAGCGCCAACCGTTCCGGTCAGCCCGCGGCCACCACGGCCGCGGAGGCCGCCCGCCAGTTCCCCGGGCTGGCCCTGCTGGAGCCCCTGCCCTGGCCCCCCGGATCCGGACAGGCCAGCACTGTCCTGGCCTGGCGGGGGGAGGAGCGCAGCGACGACCCCTGGGCGGTGCTGCGCCCCGGGGCCACCCGGGCGCCGGGCGCGGGAGGGGCCTGATGCTGCCGCTTCTTCTGGTGGTGCTGCTGGGGGTGTCCCTCAGCCACTGGCTGCTGGTGCCCCTGGTGCATCTGGCCACGCCCATGTTTGAGCTGGGCTGGCTGGGCTGGCTGCTGCTGGCCCTTGGTCTCTGGCTGTTCGCCGGCGCCTGATGGCCCCCCGCCGCCACTCCGCCCGCCCCGGGCCGGCCGGCGCCTAGCCTCACCTTCGACGGACCCGGCATCGTCCTTGTCTGCGGCCGGTCCCGCTGTCCTGCGCCGATGGCGGCGTGCCCGACGCCCCCATGACCCTTCCCCCCACCGGTGATCCAGGCCTGGCTGCCTTCGGCTCCAGCCTCACCGCCATCACCCTGGCCGAGCTGGGCGACAAGACATTCTTCATGGCCCTGATCCTGGCGGCCCGCCATCGCCCCCGCTGGGTGTTCCTGGGGGCCTTCGCCGCCCTCACCCTGGTCACCCTGCTGTCCCTGGGCATGGG
>CAZBMT010000175.1:0-5821 GCA_964492645.1 uncultured Cyanobium sp.
CGGCCGGGCCCGCTCCCGCGCCGCCGCCTCTCCGCCCACAATCCGCTGCAGCGGGCCGGCCAGCGCTTCCGGCCGGCTGCCCAGCACCGGCACCTCCAGCAGCTCGCCGCCCCGCTCCGCCAGCGCCGCGCCCAGCTCCCGGCTCTCCTGGGGCGCGATCGTGGCCACCTGCAGCACCAGCCGGCCCGCAAGCTCCGCGCCCGCCTGCTCCAGCAGCACGCCCCGTGTGGTGGGGCCGTCGCTCAGCACCGTGAGCACCACGTCCGAGCACCCCACCGCTTCGGCCGGCGTGGCGGCCACCCGTGCGCCCAGGGCCTGCAGCGGCGCACAGCGCTCCGGGTGGCGGTTCCACACCGTCAGCGGCCAGCCATTCCGCAGCAGCCGTTCGCCGATCGCCGCCCCCAGCAGGCCGGTGCCCAGCAGGCTGATCTCCATCGGCGCGGCCCTGCGGTGGCCGCCAACCTACCGGGGCTCTGGGTCGCTGGCTTCGTCCTCCAGCGGCTGCCAGATCAGGGGCCCGAAGCGGGCCACCACGGCCCGCAGGGCATCGAGTTCCCGGCCGCTGCGGCCGCTGAAGCCCAGCACCACGCTGTCCTCCGGCACGGTCCAGTCGAGCGGGCGGTCGCCGGCATCGCCGCCGCCGCCGATGCGCTGGCCGTCGCAGCTGCTGAGGAACAGCCGGTCGACGCGGCTGCCGCTGAGGCCCTCGATGCGGCGGATCGCCACGCCCTCCGTCAGTTGCAGGCTGCCGCGATCGCCACCGCCGCCGCCGCCATGGACCTCCGGCTCCAGGGGATCGCCTTCGCTGGCGTACCGCAACCGGATCTGGTCCACCCGCGAGCCGGTGCGCAGGCCCACCTCCACCAGCCTCTGGCGCCGGCGGATCGCGTCGGCCCGCCCGGGGAAGGCGAAGGGTGCGCCGCCGTTGCCCCCCATCGGCAGCTCCTCGGCCAGGGTCACGTTCAGTTCCGGGCTGCCCGCCGCCAGCGACGGCAGCGCCGGGACCTCCAGAGGGGTGGCGGCGGCGTCCCGGTAGGCGGCCCGGCAGGCGTCGATGGCGCGGCGATCGGCGGCGGCGGCGGCGCGCCGGAAGGCCAGCGGCGGGTCCGGCGCCACGCCGTAGAGCCGGTACGTGTCCGCCACCCAGTCCATCTGGCGGATCAGCCCCACCACCTGCTCGCGCTTCTCCAGCAGGCCGGCGTCCGGGCCATCGCCGCTGAACAGCCGCCGGTTGGTGGCCACCGCCTCGAAGGCGGCGCCGATGGCCGGCACCGTCTCGTAGCCCCGGGTCCGCACGCCGATCAGGGCCGGCTGATCCAGCGGCAGCCGGGCGAAGTCGTGGGCGAAGGGGATCAGGGAGGCGGCGTCGGCCGGCGGCTGGGCCCGTGTGCCGATCACCTGCATGTGGAAGCCGAGGTTCACCGCGGCGCTGCGGGCCACCGCCGTCACCGTCTCCACCAGGGCGGGGTTCAGGCTCAGGCCGCCGAGGCCCAGCTCGGCGCCGATCTGCCGCTCCACCAGGCGGGCCTGCTCGCGTGACTGGGCGAAGAAGGTGAACACGCCGTGGCACTCGCCGCCCACCTCCGCCGCCGCCACGAAGCCATCGCCGTGCAGGGCCACGAAGGCCTCCAGCTCGGCGGCGCCTGCCGGCACCGCCACCCCTTCCAGCGGCCGGGTCTGGCCCGCCTCCAGCGCCACGCTCACCTGCCGGGCCCAGACCACCAGCGACAGGCTGAAGGCGGTGGTCTTCAGGGAGTCGCGGAACGACCGCTTGGCCCCCAGCAGGCTCAGGGGCCCCAGGCCGACCCCCAGGGAGGTGTCGGTGTGCAGCGAACGCTCCAGCTCCTGGCTGCTGCGGCAGAGCTGCCAGCCCACCGTGCTGCCGCCGCCCGCCGCCAGCACCGTGCCGCCCACGGCCGCTTCGAGGGGCTCGCCGGGGTCGGAGACGCTGTGGCGCCCCCGGAACAGGGCCCCACGGGCGATCTGCTGCGCCAGCTCCGACGGATCAACCATGGCGCCATGGGCAGAGCCCCAAGCGTAGGCAGGGTCGATACGGTGGCCCCATGGACCCGCTCTGGCTGTCGGATCACCTGCTGGCCTGGCTGCGTTCGCCGCTGGGGGCGCTGGCCTTCGTGCCCCTCTATGCCCTGTGGGTCACCCTGCTGCTGCCGGGGGTCTGGGCCTCGATGCTGGCCGGGGTGCTCTATGGCCCGATCTGGGGCAGCGTGCTGGTGTTCGCCGGGGCCTGCCTCGGGGCCATGGCGGTGTTCCTGCTGGGGCGCGGCCGCTGGCGCGGCTGGGCCCGCCGCCGCCTGGCCGGGGCGCCGCGGCTGCTGGTGGTGGAGCGGGCGGTGTGCCGCCAGGGGCTGGTGCTGGTCCTTCTCACCCGCCTGTCGCCGGCCTTCCCCTTCAGCCTGCTCAACCTCGCCTACGGCCTCAGCGAGGTGAGCCTGCGCGACTACTCCATCGGCCTGATCGGCATCCTCCCCGGCACCGTGCTGTTCTGCGCCCTGGGGGCGGCGGCCGGCGATCCGCGGCGCTTCTCGGCCCTGCTGGCCGGTCCGGCCGATGGCTTCACCTGGGCCCTGCGGCTGCTGGGGGTGGCGGCCACCGTGGCGGTGGTGTTGCTGGTGGGCCGCCAGGTGCGGCTGGCCCTGGAGGAACGCGGGGTAGCCTCCGTCGTTGCGACGCAGGCCAGCGATGGTGACGGCCGAGACTCTCTCACGCTCCAGCGCCGGCGTCTGCCCCAACTGCGGCGGCCAGCGCCTCACCACGGTGCGGCGGGTGCGGGTGAGCAAGGCCCGGGTGGCGGCTGACCTCACCCACTGCAGCGACTGCGACTTCCTGTTCCTGGCCGATCCCACCTGGCTGGAGGTGGCCTATGAGGAGTCCTTCTACGGCGACACCGGTTACGTCGACCGCAACCTGCACGCCGCGCGGCTGCTGCGGCTGCTGCTGGTGATCGGCCGGCTGGGACGCTTCGGCGCCAGCGAGCCGGGCTGCGACCTCGGCACCGGCCTGGGCATGCTGCCGCGGCTGCTGCGCGACCACGGCTTCGACTTCCACGGCACCGACGCCTATGCGGCCATGGAACTGATCCGCCCCTTCTGTGGCCCGCCCGGCGATGGGCCGATCGGCTGCAAGACCGCCTTCGAGGTGATCGAGCATGTGCCCTCCACCCCGGACTTCCTGCGCGACGAGGTGGGGGCCACGCCCCTGTTCGTCTTCTCCACCCTGATGCGCAAGGAGGGCGAGATCCCCGGGCCGGACTGGTGGTACTACGCCTTCGGCAACGGCCAGCACATCAGCTTCCACAGCCGCCGCAGCTTCGCGGTGGCCATGGAGCGGGCGGGGATGGATCCGTCCTGGCTGGTCTGCATCGACGGCCCCGTGCATCAGCGGGCCCTGCATCTGATCGCCCCTTCGGCCCGCTGGCGGCGGGCCTTCCGGGTGGCCGGCGCTCTGGTGAACCGGGGGCTCGACGGGCTGCTGCTGCCCTGGCTGGAGCCCCTGGTGGGGCTGCGCACCCGCATCATCCCCGACCACTACATCGCCATGGAGCGGCTCAGATCTGCCGCAGAGCGTCAGCCTTGTCCTTGAAGTCGCTGAGCAGCAACTGCAGGTAGGTGACCTTGCGCAGCTTGACATTGGCGGTCAGGGACATGCCCACCTGCAGCGGCAGCACCTTGCCGCTCTTGAGCTTCAGCTGCTGGGAATTGAGCCGGATGTCCACCGGAAAGCGGTAGAAGTTGTTCATCTGATCCGGCGGCAGGGCATCGGAGCCGATGCGCCGCACCGTCCCCTGAAGCACACCGAAATCGGTGGCGGGGAAGGAGTCGATGCTGATGTCGGCGGCCTTGCCCACCGAGACGAAACCGATCTCCCGGCTGGGCACCTCCACCCGCGCCTCCAGCTTGTCGAAGGGCACCACCTTCATCACCGGCTCGCTGGTCTGGGCGACGAAGCCGCGCGAGCGGGACTTGAGCTCGAACACCACGCCCGACTCCGGGGCCCGGATCTCCTGGTAGCGGATGTTGACGTTGAGCTCGGTCAGCTTGCTGCGCAGGTCGGCCAGCTGGCTCTGGATCTCGCGGACGCCCTGCTGCAGGATCGCCTGCTGGCGCAGCCGGTCGACCTCGGTCGACTCCAGCTTGCCCTGCACCTCCTGCACCTTGTTGCGCTGGGAGAGGTACTGGAGTTCGGCGGTGGCGCCCTCCTTGTTGAGGGTCTCGAGCCGGCCGAGCACGTCCTTCTCCAGGGTCAGGCTCTGGCGCAGCACCCGCTGCTCGGTGTCGTTGAACTGCAGGTAGCGCTCGAGTTCCACCTTCTTGAGCCGCAGCTGCTGCTCCGTGTACCGGATCGTCTGCAGCAGGCTGCGCTGGCGGTCAAGGGTGGCCTCGGTGTCGAGGCGCAGCAGCACCTGGCCCTTCTCCACCCGCTCGCCCTCCTTCACCATCACCTCCTCCACCACGCCGCCGACCGGCATCTGGATGTCCTTCACCGCGCCGATGGGTTCGAGCTTGCCCGGGGCGGTGACGATCTCCTCGGTCTGGGCGAAGGCCAGCCAGCCGACGCCGAACAGGGTGACACCCATGAGGGTCCAGGTGATCGAGCGGGCCCAGAAGCGGGACTGCTGCAGCACCACGTCATCGCTGTCGGTGTGGATGCTGCGCTCGAGGCCGTTCTGGGCCCGTCGCAGCAGGCCGGCCGGGGTGGGCAGGGGGGGACGTGCCATCAGCCCGCCTCCTGCTGGCGATAGAGCGCGAAATAGCGTCCCTTCAGGGCCATCAGTTCCTCATGGGTGCCGGTCTCGACAATGGCGCCCTGGTGCATCATCACGATCAGATCGGCGCGGCGGATGGTGGAGAGGCGGTGGGTGATGAAGAACACGGTGCTCTGGCTCATCGCCTCGCGCAGGTTGTCGCACACCTGGCGCTCGGTGTCGTAGTCGAGGGCGCTGGTGGCCTCGTCCATCACCAGCAGCTGGGGCTGGCTCAGCAGGGTGCGGGCGATGGCGATGCGCTGGCGCTGGCCGCCGGAGAGGGAGGCCCCCCGCTCCCCAAGCTGGGTGCTGTAGCCGGCGGAGAGCTCCATGATGAATTGATGGGCACCGGCGATCCTGGCGGCCTCGACGATGGCGTCGCTGGGGGCCTCCGGATTGGTGAGGGCGATGTTCTCGCTGATGGTGCCGGAGAAGAGCAGGGGGTCCTGGGGCACGATGCCGATCTGGCGCCGCAGGGAATAGAGCTCCACCTTGTCGATGTCATAGCCGTCCACGAGGATGCGCCCCTTCGTGGGGGCGTATAGCCGCGGCAGCAGCTTCATCAGGGTGCTCTTGCCGCTGCCGCTCTGGCCCACGACCCCGGTGAAGGTGCCGGGGGGCACGTGGAGGCTGACGTTGCTGAGCACCTCCGGCCCGCCGGGGTTGAAGCGGAAGCTGATGTTCTCGAACACCACGTCGCCCTTCACCGGCGGCAGGGGGATGTGGCCGCGGTCGGCCTCACTGGATTCCTCCGGGGTGTCGACCACGTCGGCGAGGCGCTCGAACGAGACCCGCAGCTCCTGGATGTTCTGCCAGATCGAGGAGAGCCGCAGGAGGGGCTGGGTGACGTAGCCGCTGATGATCCGGAAGGCGATCAGCTGACCCAGGGTGAGTTCCCCCTTGAGCACCAGGGTGGCCCCCACCCAGAGCACCAGCAGCTGGGAGAGCTTCTGCAGCACCGAGCTGGTCTCGTTGAGGAACGTGCCGGTGATCGTCTTCTCGAAGGTGCGGGAGATGTACTTGGCGTAAAGCTCCTGCCATTTCCGGCGGCTCACCATC
>CAZBMT010000176.1:0-5804 GCA_964492645.1 uncultured Cyanobium sp.
GTCCCCTGGAGCACAACTGCTCGGGCAAGCACGCGGCGTTCCTGGCCGCCTGCCGGCAGATGCACTGGCCGCTCGAGAGCTACCTCCAGCCCGACCATCCCCTGCAGCAGGCGGTGGTCAAGCGCGTCGGGGAGCTGCTGGGGCTGCCGGGGGCCGAACTGATCAGCGCGCGGGATGACTGCGGCGCCCCCACCCTGCAGCTGCAGCTGGCCCAGATGGCCCTGCTGTTCGCCCACCTCGGCAGCGGCGAACAAGCCGACCTGGAACGGCTCAGCCGGGCCATGCTGGCCCACCCCGAACTGGTCGCCGGGGAGGGTCAGTTCGACACTGAGCTGATGCGCCTGGCCCACGGCCAGGTGCTGAGCAAGGGTGGGGCGGAGGGCATCCAGTGCCTCAGCCGGGTGGGCGAGGGCATGGGAGTGGCCATCAAAGTGGACGACGGGGCCCGGCGGGCCAAGCAGGCCGTGGCCCTGCACCTGCTGGAGCAACTCGAATGGCTCACCCCCACCACCCTGACGGAGCTGCGCCAGCGCTACCTGACGCCGGCCGACCACCTGCGCCTGGAGGTGATCGGCGAGCTGCGCTTCGACGGCGCCCGCCCCTGAGGCGGGGGGCATCGCCTGATACACTTTCTGGGTGCGATGCGGACAACCGCCTTTCACGTGTGCACCGCGGGGTAGAGCAGTCTGGTAGCTCGTCGGGCTCATAACCCGAAGGTCAGGAGTTCAAATCTCCTCCCCGCCACCAACTCCCCGGCTTCTGTCGGGTCGTCACCCACCAACCCTCCAGCGGTCCGCCGGGGGGTTGTTGTTTTGGGACCCCTGGTGTCGAGGCCTTTGGTGGATGGCCGGTGTGCCATGGCCATGGTGATGACCTACGCCATGCTCACGCCCCCTCCGGCGCCGAGACCCCTGGGAGCTCTGCCGGCGGACCTGCAACCCCTGGTGCGGGAACTGCGGCGGTTCGGGCGCAGGGTGCACATCAGCACACGACCGGTGCGGGGCGCCTACGGTCTTTTCCAGGCCGGATC
This sequence comes from uncultured Cyanobium sp., assembly GCA_964492645.1. Lineage (GTDB taxonomy): Bacteria > Cyanobacteriota > Cyanobacteriia > PCC-6307 > Cyanobiaceae > Cyanobium. The sequence goes on from CAZBMT010000176.1 coordinate 1,031, forward strand.
GCGAAGCATCTGGATCGCGCCGATCTGCTTCGCGATCCGGCCTGCAGCGGCGACCCGCGGCCGCTCCACCATGATGCCGGGAGCGGTTCGCCTCCGATGTCCGTCGCCCCTTCCGCCTCCGCCGGCAGCGACCTGCCCTGGGACGCCGTGGTGGTGGGAGCGGGGGCCAACGGATCCGTGGCCGCCATGGTGCTGGCGGAGGCGGGGCTGCGGGTGCTGGTGCTCGAGGCCGGGCCGGACCTCTCCGCCCGGCGGGCCCTCGGCAGCGAACCGCTCAACAGCCTGCGCCGTGTCGCCCACCTGAGCAGCGGCCGCCAGCGCCTGCAGGGGCACCATCCGGGCTTCTGGAAGCACAACCCCGAGCTGTTCGTCGATGAGCGGCAGAACCCCTACAGCACCCCGCCGGACGCCCCCTTCCTCTGGACCCGGGGACGCCAGGTGGGCGGCAAGAGCCTCACCTGGGGGGGGATCACCCTGCGCCTCTCCGATGCCGAGTTCCACGCCGCCCGACGGGACAGCCATGGACCCGCCTGGCCGATCGGCAGCGCCGAACTGGCCCCCTTCTACGACCGGCTCGAGACCCTCCTGGGGGTGCATGGCCAGCGGGACGGCCTGCCCCAGCTGCCGGACGGGCGGTATCTGCCGCCGCTGCCGTTCACGCCGGGGGAGAAGCACCTGCAGGCGGCGATCGGCCGTGAGCTGGGGCTGCCGCTGATCCACTCCCGCGGCTTCCGCCTGCACCGGCCCACCCCAGAGGCGCCCTGGCCCCCCTCCAGCGCCCAGGGCCGCAGCCTGGCCCGGGCCCTGGCCACGGGCCGGGTGCGGCTGCGCAGCGGTGCGGTGGTGAGCCATCTGGAGATGGACGCGGCCCGGGAGCGGGCCGAAGCGGTGGTGCTGGTGGATGCGGTCAGCGGCCGGCGGGAGCGCATCAGCGCCCCCCTGGTGGTGCTGTGTGCCTCCACGATCGAAACGGTGCGCCTGCTGTTGCACTCGAGCGACGCCATGCGCGGCGGCGGACTCCGCGACCCCTCGGGCAGCCTGGGCCGCTACCTGATGGACCACATCTCCACCAGCCGCTTCTTCTCGATCCCGGCGATGGAAGCGCCCCCCGAACCGGCCGAGCTCTCCGGGGCCGGCAGTTGCTTCATCCCCAACACCGTCAACCTCGACGCAGGCAGCTCGGAAGCCTTTCTGCGCGGCTACGGAATCTGGGCGGCCCTGCAGCGCTTCGATCCCCCCGCCCTGCTGCGGCGCCGTCCGGGGGAGGCGGTGGGCTTCCTGATCGGTCATGGGGAGGTGCTGGCGCGGGAGGGGAACCGGGTGAGCCTGGAGGCCTCCCGCACCGACGCCTGGGACCTGCCGATCCCCCACATCGACTGCCGCTGGGGGGCCAACGAGGCCGCGATGGTCGCCCACATGCAGGCCCGCATGGCGGCGGTGGTGGCCGCGGCGGGCGGCCGCATCCGTCCGATCGAGGAGCTGTTCTTGCTGCCGGTGCTGGAGCCCCTGATCCGCAACAGCCTGGCGGTGAGCCCGGAGCCGCCGCCACCGGGCTACTACATCCACGAACTGGGCGGCGCCCGCATGGCCGAGCGTCCCGAGCAGGGGGTCGTCGACCCCTGGAACCGCTGCTGGGGGGCCGCCAACGTGCTGGTCACCGATGGTGCCTGCTGGCCCAGCGCCGGCTGGCAGAGCCCCACCCTCACCGAGATGGCGATCACCTGGCGGGCCTGTGCCGCCGCCGCCGCCGGGATGCGGCGCCACTGAACGGGACGATCCGGTCAGGGAGCCGTCACAGCAGGGCGCGGCTGGTGTCGATCACCACAATCCTTCTGGCCAGCCATGCGCACAATGACGGGGCGACCTCCAAAGGGTCGGGCAAGGGAGAAAACACCGGCGGGGGGTGGCACCCTCGCTTTTTTTTGGCCGGCCTCAGGGCTTCTGGTTTTCACGGGCCTCAGGGCTTCTGGAACAGCCCGTCGAGGTAGTGCTTGGAGACCACCGGCTCCTGGCAGCCGTTCTGGAACAGGAAGCCGGCCAGGGCGGAGGTGATCACGCTGTACTGGTCCCAGTGGGGATGGGCGTCGATGAACTCCCGCATGCCCTCGTAGAGAACCTCCGGCACCTCGGCTTCCAGGCTGACACTGGCCTCATCGCCGCCGCACCCCGGGCGCTCAGGATCCATGGCCATGCTGGTGGGAATCGGCTGAGTGCGCTCCAAGTACGACACAGGCGATGGTCAGCGTCAAAAACCGGCCTGCGGGAGGACGCGTCGGCGTCGGTGGATGAGACTCGCGGCCCCGGCTGGGCTGGAGGCGAAGTGCGGCAGAACATGGGACAGGCGGACCGACCGCGGCGGCTCCTGTCAAGGCTGTTCCAAGCCATCCATGCCTTTCCCCAGCCCTGACATCGCGAAGCCGCCGGAAGGCCGTGATCTGTGGAAAAGTGCCCCGAATCGGGGGAAAACGGCGCCGGGGTGGGGGAAACCCCCGAACCATCGGAACAAGTGATCAGAACTCAGTCTCTCTGGACGCAGGCAGAGATGAGACCGGCGAGGATGGCCCGCCTACCCGCCCACGGCGCCAGGAGCGCCGGCCTTCAGTCGCTCGGCCGTCTAAGGGTGCGGGGACCCAGCGGGTGGTCGGCGTGGGGATAGACGGGATGGTGGTGGTGATGCTGATGGGCCTCCCCCCCGTGGCCATGGCCGGCGATCGGGGCCCCCAGCGGAACGGGCACGCCATCGGGTTGACAGGCCCCGGTGCATTCCCGCTCACAGAGGGTGCAGCCCTCCACCAGCCCCTCGACATGGTGGTGGTGACTGTGCTGGGGCGCCCCCACCTCCCGCTCGAAACCCAGCACCTGGGCCCGGTACTTGCAGAGCGAACAGTTCATGGCCACGTCGCCCCCGAGCACTTCGGCGACCCGCTCCCGGAAGGTGTCCAGCACCAGGGGATGCTCGCCCAGATACCCGGCCTGGACCAGTTCCAGCCCTGGATGGTCGGCGGCGACCCGCCCGCTGTGCTGGCGGATCCGGCTCACCAGCACCCCGGAGAAGAGGAAGTACGGGAATACGACGATGCGCCGGAAGCCGAGCTTGACGGCCTGCCGCAACCCGGGCTCCACCAGGGGAAAGGTGACCCCGGAATAGAGGGTCTCCCCCCAGCCGAAGCCGAAGCCCTCCACCAGCATGCGGGTGACCTTGGCCACGTTGGAGTTGGCGTCCGGGTCGGAAGATCCGCGCCCCACCACCGCCAGCAGGGTGTCATGAAGCGGCACTGGGCTGCGCCCGGCCGTGAGGGCGTCGGCATCGGCGCGCTCGAGGGCGGCCCGGATCCGGGCGGCCGCGGCCTGGATCATCTTGAGGTCGACACCCAGCTCGCGGCCGTAGTCGATGCGCAGTCCTGTCTCGGCGGCGTAGGTGTTGAGCACCGAGGGGATGTCGTTCTTGGCGTGGCCGGCGGCGAAGAGCATCGCCGGCACGGCCAGCACGTGCTGCACCCCACGCCGGCGCAGGGCATCGAGGCCGTCGCGAAGGATCGGGCGGGCGAACTCCAGGTAGCCGTGGTCGACGGGCACCGGGGCGAGGTGGTGCTGGAGCTGGTGGGCCAGCGAGGCGAACTCGGCCACCGCCAGACGGTTGCGGCTGCCGTGGCCGCAGACCAGCACCCCGATCGGGCCGTGGGGTCCCTCCGAAGCGATGGCTCGGTCAGGGGCGGTGGTCATGAACGTCCGTGGCTGGCTTGACCCTATTCCCGGGACTGAACCACGGCGGTGGGCTTCGGCCCGAGCGGTCAGGATGGGGCTCAGCCGCTGGCACCCATGAGCCTGCACCTGCCCCCGTACCGGCCCCTGCCACCACCGGGTCCGAAGGCGGACCTGCTCAACATCGCCATCGCCGATCTGCGGCCCACCCAGATGTGCGTCGGTCTGGCCGAGGTGCGCAGCCGCCAGCAGGACTTCGCCCAGGAAACACCCGAGCAGCGCCTCCGCTATCTGCGCGGCAAACCCGTTCCCCTGGTGCGCGGTGCCGGCGACGCCCTCTGGATGGTCGACCGCCACCACCGCCTGCGGGGGCTGATCGAGCTCGATCCCGGCGCCATGGCCTACGGCTACCTGGTGCTCGATCGGCCGGCCGACCCTCCCCAGGCGGTGCTCGCCGAACTGCAGGCCCGGGGCTGGCTTTACCTTTATGACGGCCGCGGCCATGGCCCCCTGGCCCCGTCCGCCCTGCCCCAGGGTCTGGAGGATCTGCAGGACGATCCCTACCGCTCCCTGGTCTGGAGGCTGAAGAAGGAGGGCATGATCGAGCCGGCCCCCCTGATCCCCTTCCACGAATTCCGCTGGGGAGCCTGGCTGCGCAGCCGCCCCCTGCCCCCCTTCAGCTCCGCCAATCTGGCGCCGGCCCTGGCCGCCGCCCGTTCCCTGGTGCGCTCCAGGGCCGCCTCCCACCTGGCCGGCTGGAGGGGCTGAACCGCCAGTCCCGGCCCCCCTCAGTCACGCCTGTTGCGGGGCGGTTCGCCGTCCCCGGCCAGCAGCAGTTGCTCCCAGCGATCGAAGCGCCGGCCCAGCAGCAGGGCGGCCGCCGCCAGCAGCAGGCCCGCGGCCAGCACCGGGGGCGTCCGCCACCAGGCGATCGCCAGCAGGGCCAGCCAGGGAATGGCCTGCACCAGCGGCCGCCAGCGCCGCAGTCCCTCCAGGGCGCCGCGGCAGGCGGCGCAGTGGCGGCCATGGCTCTCCCAGCGGTCCTTCAGCGCCGCCCGATCGAGCCGGGGGG
>CAZBMT010000177.1:0-5789 GCA_964492645.1 uncultured Cyanobium sp.
GTCGCGGATCAACTGGCGGCCCCGGACCCAGACCTGGCGGACCTGGTGGCGGCCCTGAGGGTCCAGGGGTTCGCCACGGCGGCCAGCGGGGTGATGGCCGGCCAGCTGCGCAGCGACGCCCCCTGGCCCGTGATCGTGGCGACGGCCCGGGGCCTGGTGGCCGCGACGGCTGCTAGATAGGTACCCCGTTCCCCCCTGTCCGGGCCATGGCCTCTGAAATCTTCGGCACCGCCGCCATCTTCTGGGTGCTGATCCCCGTCGGCCTGGCGGGCGGCGCCCTGCTGCTCAAGCTCCTGAGCGACTGAGACGGCCGGATCGCGCCGGCGCCGGACGCACCACTAGGCTCAGCCCGCTTCCTTTGCTGGGGTCCATGAAGGTTCTTGTCATCGGTGGAACAGGAACCCTCGGTCGCCAGATCGCTCGTCGTGCTCTGGATGCGGGCCACATTGTCCGCTGCGTCGTCCGATCGCCCCGCAAGGCCTCCTTTCTGCAGGAGTGGGGCTGCGACCTCACCCGCGGGGACCTGCTGGAGCCCGACAGCCTCGATTACGCCCTCGAGGGCCAGGAGGCGGTGATCGACGCCGCCACGGCCCGGGCCACCGACGGCGGCAGCGCCTACGACATCGACTGGACCGGCAAGCAGAACCTGTTCGCGGCCTGCCGCCGGGCGGGCGTGCGCCGGGTGGTGTTCGTCTCCCTGCTCGATGCGGCCCGCCACCGCCGGGTGCCGCTGATGGACATCAAGGCCTGCACCGAAGAGTGGCTCGAGGCCTCCGAGCTCGACTACACGATCCTGCGCTGCGTCGCCTTCATGCAGGGCCTGATCAGCCAGTTCGCCATCCCGGTGCTGGAGAACCAGACCGTCTGGGTGAGCGGAGCGCCGACGCCGATCGCCTACATGAACACCCAGGATGTGGCGCGCTTCGCGGTGGCCGCCCTGGAGCGTCCGCAGACGGTCCGGCAGGCGTTCCCCGTCGTCGGTCCCCGGGCCTGGACCACCGGGGAGATCACCCAGCTCTGCGAGCGCTACAGCGGCCGCGAGGCCCGGGTGTTCCGGGTGCCGCCGGCGCTGCTGGGGCTGATGCAGGCCGTCACGAGCTTCTTCGAAGCCAGCCTGAACGTGGCCGAGCGCCTCGCCTTCGCCGAGGTGGTGGGGGGCGGCGAGGCCCTCACGGCGCCGATGGAGGCCAGCTATGCCGCCTTCGGCCTCAAGGAGGCCGAAACCACCTGCCTGGAGGACTACCTGAAGGAGTACTACGACACGATCCTGCGGCGCCTGCGGGAGATGGAGTCGGACCTCGACAAGGAGGCCAAGAAGAAACTGCCCTTCTGAGCGCCACGTCCCGGCCCCACGGTCCGCCAGTTCGTGTGTACTATTGCAGCGTTTGGCGGCGGCCATGGCCATTTCCCAGATCAAGAACCTGCAGCGGCGTCTGGCCAACCTGGAGGAGGAGGCAATCGGTGAGCTCACCCGCACCTGCGGCCATGAGCTCTGGGCCTCCCTGGGCTTCGATGCCTTCGATGGCCTCGAGGATCCCGACCGCCGTGCCCGGGCGAACTATTACTACGGCCAGCTGCAGACCGTCAGGGAGCTGAAGGACGCCCTGACGGTCTGAGCAGCGCCCCAAGCCGTTGCCGCTCCCCGGGGCTCACCTCCCGCCAGGCTCCCGGGGCCAGCCCGGCCAGATCCAGGGGCGGGCCCCCATCCATCAGGTCGATCGCCGTGCGCAGCAGGCGCAGGGTGGGAAGGCCCACCGCCGCGGTCATGCGCCGCACCTGCCGGTTGCGGCCCTCCCGCAGCTCCACCTCCAGCCAGGCGGTCGGCACCCGCAGGCGGTGCCGGATCGGCGGATCCCTCTCCGGCAGAGCAGGATTCTCCACCGCCCTGGCCAGGGCCGGCAGGGTGCGGCGTCCCTTCACCATCACCCCCCGGCGGAGGCTGTCGAGGGCCGCTTCGGTGAGGACGCCCTCCACCTGCACCAGGTAGCGGCGCCAGTGACCCCGGGCCGGATCGGTGAGCCTGGCCTGGAGGCGGCCATCGTCGGTGAGCAACAGCAGCCCCTCGCTGTCCGCATCCAGCCGGCCGGCGGCGTAGACGCCGGGGCGGTCGATGTGGTCGGCCAGGGTGCCCCAATTGCTGCCGGGTTCGGGCCGGAACTGGCTGAGCACCCCGTAGGGCTTGTGGAAGAGCAGGGTGGTGCTCACCGCCGCCGCCGTCAGGAGCCTTCCCGGGCCCGCCAGAGGTTGACCACGCCGATCGAGATCAGCAGCAGGCCCAGATCCATCGCAATGGGGGGAAGGATCATGGGGAGGCGGAGGCGGGAAGCCGGCTGACCCTATCGCTCGGCGACCGCCTGCGTGTGGCGCGGCCGCGACGAAGTGGGGCGCGCTGGGCGCCTAAGCTGATCGTCTGTAGTCTTCTCTGGCCAGCCGTCCCGCATGATCGAAACGTCCGGTGTGATCGAAAAGGAGCAGGGCAACGGGTTCTACCTCGTCACCCTGGAGCAGCCTGCCGGTCACCAGTGCCTCTGCCGGGCGGCGGGCAAGCTCACCAAGTTCCGCATCAAGCTGCTCGCCGGCGACAAGGTGCTGGTTGAGATCAGCCCCTACGACCTGACCCGGGGGCGCATCACCTACCGGGAGCGGAATGCGGGCGCCACCGGCCCCCGGCCCGGCGGCAACCGCCCGGGTGGTCCTCGCCGCCGCTGAGCCCGGCCCGGCCCACCCGGCTCCCCGGATCTGACACCCACGGAGATTCCAAAGCTCCGGGGACTTCCGAGTGACGGGAGGCTCAGATCTCCAGGAGTCCGTCGGTTTCCGGGCGGCGATCCAGGTGCAGGTCCCTCGGCACCATCAGCACGTTGGCCTGCAGCAGCTCGGGATGGTCCTCCAATGTGAGGAGCCACTCACGGAACTCCTCGTTGATGGCGTAACTGTCCTCGAAGAGTTCACGGCCGTCCAGGGCGGCCCTCCTGGCCAGGGCCCAGCAGACGGCCACTGTCACACGTCGGTGAACGGCCGCATCAAGAGGGGATTCGGAGGAACCGTCGTGATCGCTGGCGTCGTCTCTTGGCCTGTCCATCGGGGTGATCTCGGTGGATGTCCTGTGATGCCCACGTTGGCGGCTGGTGGGCGCAACGACGGTGTTGGTTGTCACATCGTCGCAGGAAAAGGGGCTCCGACAAGCCAATCAAGACCAAAAGTTAAGCCGGTCGGCGCTTTCACGCCGATCGGCGCCCGAGGTTCGGCAGGACGGGGCCGCCGACGCTGATCATCCGCCCGGCATCGTCCGACAGGGCCTGCAGCGGCAGACGCTCGCCGCTGCCCGGTGCGCTGTTCCCGGCGGCGGCCAGCTCCGGCGGGCGGGGGCGGATCACGTAGGGCTCGCTCACGGTCCAGCCACGGGCGTAGCCGATCAGCAGTGGATCGGCCGGCGCGAACACATAGGAGGGCCGCCGTGGGATGGATTCCTGACAGGAGCGATCCCCGTCCATGCGAACGGCCCTGGTGATCGCCTGCACGAAGCGGCTGCGGGTGACCACGGTGGTGAGGTAGGCCACCACCCGCAGCCGCGGGGCATCGAAACCCTCGGCGCACATGTCGATGCTCACCAGCCAGTCGGCGTCCCCGGCCTGGAAGGCCGCCAGGCGCCGGGCCGCCTCCGGATCCTGGGAGTGCACCAGGTGCACCCGGTCCCCCTCCTGGGCCAGCAGCTCGGCGATGGCGCCGGCATGGGTGATGTCGCGGGCCACCACCAGCCCGCCGGCCCCCGGGTGCTCCAGCCGCACCCGCTCCAGGCGGCGGCGGGCCTGGAGCAGCAGCCTCAGGGCGATTCCGCCCCGATCCCCGGGCCGGATGGCCCGCCGCAGGTTGCGGGCCCGCCAGCTCTCCCGCTGCTCCGCCGACAGGGGGGAGGTCTCGCGCTCGCGGCCGTCCTCCGGGCGCCCGTGTTCCACCCAGCCGTCCTGGAAGCGGAACTCCAGGGGCCGCACGTCGCCGGCGGCGATCAGGGCCCGGGGCTCGACGCAGAGGTCCGGGATGATCCGCTCCGCCGGCCCGTCCTGGTCGTGCATCCGGATCCGGCGGGCGGCGCAGAAGCCCAGGTTGTCGGCGCGGAAGGGGGTGCCGGTCAGCCCCAGCCGCAGCCGGGCGGCGCCGCTGAGGCTGCTGAAGGCGTGGCCCCAGGCCGTGGCCTCCGGTTCCAGGGGATCCAGGCCCAGGTGGTGCACCTCGTCGGCGATCGCCAGCCAGGGCCCGCCCGCCAGCAGGCTGCCCAGCTCCCGCGCCAGGCGATGGCGGTGCAGGGCCGCCGCCTGGTAGCTCAGCAGCAGACCGTGGCCGGCGGGCGACGGGGGCGCTCCCCCCGGGGCATCCCACTCACGCAGGTCCAGGCCGAGGCGGGCGGCGGCATTGACCCACTGGCGGCCGATCGCGCTGCGGTGGCAGAAGACCACGAACCGCTCCAGCCGCCCCTCCCGCTGCAGTTGCCGGAAAGCGAGCAGGGCCCCCAGGGTCTTGCCGGCTCCGGGACCGGCGTGGAGCAGCACGTCCTGGCCGCCGGGACTCGCGGCCACCAGCCGGGCCCGGAGCAGCTGGATCAGGCGCCGCTGCCAGGCCCGCGGTTCGGGGCCGCCGGGGGCCGGGGAGGGGGCGGGAGCCCCGGCATGGCGGCGCAGACCCAGATCGAAGGACGGTGGCGCCATCCATCGATTCTGCTGGGCCGTCCAGGGCCGGGTGGGCGTGTCCGCACATTGGCTGACGGTTGCTTGCCGTCACCGTCGGGTCTGTCTATCGCGGAAGCAGTGTGGGTGGCCTCGCGTTGGTCAAATTGCTGATTCCCAGGGAGACGACTCCCGGTGAGCGGAGGGTCGCCGCGACCCCCGAGACGGTCAGGCGGCTGATGGCCAGGGGGGCCACCGTGCAGGTGGAGCGGGGGGCGGGCCAGGCGGCCGGCTTCCTCGACGCCGACTACGCCGCCGTGGGCGCCGAGCTGTGGGACGGGGAGGCCAGGGACTGGGAGACGGCCGACGCCGTGCTCTGCGTCCAGCCCCCGCGTCCGGAGGCGCTGGCCCGGCTCCAGGCCGGTGCCCTGCTGGTGGGGCTGCTGGCCCCCTACGGCGCCACGGATCTGGTCCAGAGCCTCAACGACCGGCGTGCCTCCGCCATCGCCCTTGAGCTGCTGCCGCGGATCACCCGGGCCCAGTCGATGGATGTGCTCTCCTCCCAGGCCAACATCGCCGGCTACAAGGCGGTGCTGCTGGCGGCGGCGGCCCTCGACCGCTACGTGCCGATGCTGATGACGGCGGCGGGCACGATCCAGCCCTCCCGGGTGCTGATCCTGGGCGCTGGCGTCGCCGGACTGCAGGCCCTGGCCACCGCCCGCCGCCTGGGGGGTGTGGTCTACGTCTCGGACGTGCGGCCGGCGGTGAAGGAGCAGGTGGAGTCCCTCGGCGGGCGCTTCATCGACCCCCCCCAGATGGAGGAGGCCCCGGCGGAGGTGGGGGGCTACGCCCGCCAGGCCAGCGAGGCCTTCCTGGCGGCCCAGCGCCAGCAGCTGGCCGACCAGCTGGCCCTGGCCGACATGGTCATCTGCACGGCCCTGGTGCCCGGTCGGCCGGCACCACGCCTGATCAGCGAGTCCATGCTCGACGGCATGCGGCCCGGCGCCGTGGTGGTCGATCTGGCCGTGGCCCAGGGGGGCAACTGCTTCGGCACGATCCCCGGGGCCACGGTCGAGCGCCGGGGCGTGCTGCTGATCGGGGCCGACGGCCTGCCCAGCACCGTGCCCA
>CAZBMT010000178.1:0-5698 GCA_964492645.1 uncultured Cyanobium sp.
CGAGGGTCTCGGCGGCGGCGGGCTGCAGCACGATCCCCTGGTGCACGGCCCCCCCGGTGAGCTGACCCAGGCGCGCCCAGGTCACCTCCTCCACGAGCACGCCGGAAGCCTTGGCCTCCCGCAGCAGCTGCAGGAAGCGGGGGTTGAAGCGCATTTCGGGGGTGCACCACACCCGGTGGATCGGCCGGCCGCTCTCCAGGGTGGCCTGGGTGGTGTGGCGGCCCCAGATCAGGTCGGTGGGGGCGGCGGCGGCGAAGGCCTCCGCCGCGCCACGGAAGTCGACGTCGGAGCCGTCGGACTCCGGCCGATCCGCGCCGCTGCGGCCCTGGAAGGAGCGCGGGGCGCGGTCCGCGTCCCGGAACAGGGCCGGCCCCCGGCGGGCCGGCCCTGTCCGCGAGGGGATGGGGCGGCCGCTGGTCGGGCGGCCGGGGACGGGACGGCCGAAGGAGGGCCGGGCGGGGACGAAGCGGTCCCCACCGCGCCGCTCGCGGGTCGGCCGTCCGCCGCCGCCGCGGGAGTCATCGGGACGATCGGCGCCGGGGCGGCCCTCAAAGGGTCGGCGGCCGTAGGGACTGCCGCCCGTTCGATCGGGGCCAGCCGCCCGCTCACCACCCCTCTCGACGCCGCGGTCCCGCTCGAAGGGGGGCCGGTCGCGGCCGTAGCCCTCTCCGGGTCGGCGGGGGCGGGGAGAGGCTGAACCGCGGCTGATGGGCCGCCCCCCGGCGCCGGAGCCGAGCCGCCGGGGGGTGCGGTCGGCGCCGGGGTCGGAACGGCGCTCAGGACGACGGTCGGGGCGACGGTCGCCGCGGCGGTCAGGGGAGGGACTCATGGGCTGGCGGATGGGGGGCGGGGTTCGGTCTTCTCGAGATGGTCCAGCAGCTCAGCCAGCCGTCTGGGGTCCTGCAGAAAAAGCCATCCCAGCATCGTCTCAAATCCCGTGGCCTGCCCATAGGCGTGGGGAGCGCCGCGGCGGGGACCCCGGCCTGCCTGGTTGCGTCCACGCAGGACCAGGCGGCGCTCCGCGTCGCTGAGCAGCGGATCCAGGCGCCGCAGGGCTTCGGCCTGGGCTTCGGCCTGCACCTCCCCCACGACCGAACGGTGCAGATCGGCAGCCCGGGCCGGGTGGCGGCAGTGCCGCAGCCGCTGGTGCAGTTCCCAGACCGCATCCCCCAGCCAGGCCAGCTGGGCCGTGGCCAGCGCCGTTGATGGTGCCTGGGCGGGCACGGAGGCCACCCAGTCACCGGACCCCTCAGGCGGGGGCGAGGCTGCCAAGGGCGGACTCCAGATCGGGTTGCAGGTGCAGGAAAGCCTCCAGGCGCACCAGCTTGACCGTCTGAACCACCCGGGCGTTGCCGACCACGATGAACTGGCGGGCGCTGTCGTTGAACAGCTTGGCCAGCTGTACCAGGGCGCCGAGTCCGGAGGAGTCGATGAAATCGATCCGGCTGAGGTCGATCACCACCGGCAGGGTCTCACCCTTGTGGCGGTCGGAGATGAACTCGGTGAACTGCTTGTCCGAATAGGCGTCCAGCTGCCCCGTGAAACTGAACAGCAGGCACGCGTCCCGCCGTTCGCTGCCCCCTCTCAGGGAGACGGTCAGTCGCTGCAGGTCGGTGATGGCCCCAGTCCTCAAGGTGTTGAACGCGCCGAACTTTAGAGACCCCCATCCCGAATGCGACAACCGCAACGAAACGTGCCGATTCAGCGACGTTCCGCCATCAGCGCCACGAACCGCCCGAAATGGTGGTCGGCATCGTGGGGACCGGGGCTGGCCTCCGGGTGGTACTGGATCCCGAAGACGGGCTGGTGGCGCAGGGCCAGGGCGGCCACCGTGCGGTCGTTGAGGTTGAGGTGGGTGATCCGCACCCGCTCGGCCGGCAGGGAGGCCGCATCGAGGGCGAAGCCGTGGTTCTGGCTGGTGATCTCCACCGAACCGGGGGAGCCGCAGGGGTGGTTGAGACCGCGGTGGCCGTAGCCGAGCTTGAAGCTGCGGCCCCCCAGGGCCAGGCCGAGGATCTGGTGGCCCAGGCAGATGCCGAAGACCGGCAACTGCGGCTGCTCCAGCAGATCCCTGGCCAGGGCGATCCCCTCGGTCACGGCGGCCGGATCACCGGGGCCGTTGGAGAGGAACACCCCCTCCGGCTCCAGAGCCAGCACCTGCTCCAGGGTGGCGTCCGCCGGCAGGACGGTGACCGCGCAGCCATGGGCCACCAGGCGCTCCAGAATGGCCCGCTTGATGCCGAAATCGATCGCCACCACCCGGTAGGGACGGTCGGGATGGGGCTGGAGCCGGGTGTCGAAGGCGGCCGCGCAGTCGCGGTCCCAGGTGTAGGGCTCCCGGGTGCTGACCCGGGCCGCCAGGTTGAGGCCATCCATGGACGGGGCGGCCCGCACCCGCTCCAGCAGCGCGGCGGGATCGGTGCCGTCACTGGCGATGGCGCCATTGAGGGCGCCACCCTCCCGCAGATGGCGCACCAGCGCCCGGGTGTCGACACCACGGATGCCCACCACCCCCTGGCGGTCCAGCCAGTGGTCGAGGGTATCCTCGCTGCGCCAGCTGCTGGGCCGGGGGGCGAGCTGGCGCAGGATGCAGCCGCGGGCGTGGGCGTGGTCAGCCTCGAGGTCCTCGCCGTTGACGCCGGTGTTGCCGAGTTCCGGGTAGGTGAAGGTGATCAGCTGGCCCGCGTAGCTCGGATCGGTGAGCACCTCCTGGTAGCCGGTCATGCCGGTGTTGAAGACCACTTCCCCGCAGACGCTGCCGCGGGCGCCGCAGGCCAGGCCCCGCAGCACGGTGCCATCGGCGAGAACGAGGACAGCCGGGCCGTCGCCGCCGGGGCTGGAGGGCGCTGGGGCCGCCTGTGGGGTGTCCAGGGGGGCGTCGGCAGGAATTCCGATCATCCTTCAGACCCCGAGAGGGTGACGCGCAAGGCCTCCAGCCTGGCCCAGGCGCTGCCGTCGGCCAGGGCCTGGCGGGCCCGCTCCAGACCCGCCGCGATGGTCGGCTCCAGCTCCGCGGCCCACAGCACCAGGGCGGCGTTGAGGGCCACCACATCGGCCTGGGCCCGGGTGCCGCCGCCCTGCAGGACCGCTTCCAGGATCGCCCGGTTGGCGGCCACGTCCCCACCCCTGAGGGCCTCCAGACCCGCCGGGGCGAGCCCCAGCGCCGCCGGGTCGAGCCAGTCGCGACGTACCTCACCGTCCTCCAGCAGTCGCAGCTCACTGGGACCGGAGAGGGTGGCCTCATCGAGGCCGCCGTGGCCATGGACGACGATGGCCCGCCGCTGGCCGAGCCGGCGCAGGGCGTCGGCCATCGGGTCCAGCAGGTCGGGCCGGGCCACCCCGAGCACCTGGGACTCAGGCGTCAGGGGATTGACCAGCGGTCCGAGCAGGTTGAAGACGGTGCGCACGCCGAGGGTGCGGCGCAGGGGAGCCATGCCCACCAGCGCGGGGTGCCAGCCCGGGGCGAACAGGAAGGTGACACCGGTGCGCGGCAGGGCCTCCACCACCGTGGCCAGGGGCGCCCCCAGGTCGAGGCCGAGGGCCTCGAGCACGTCGGCCGACCCGACCCGGCCGCTGGCGCTGCGGTTGCCGTGCTTGGCCACATGGGCGCCGCAGGCGGCGGCCGTGAAGGCCACGGCGGTGGAGATGTTGAAGCTGTCGGCGCCGGCCCCGCCCGTGCCGCAGGTGTCGATCAGCTCCAGGGGCGGCCGCTCACCCGGCAGGGGGCAGGCCTGGCGCAGCACGGCGGCCATCGCCGCCAGTTCCTCACCGCTGGTGCCCTTGGCCCGCAGGGCGGCCAGCAGGCCTCCGGTTAGCACCGGATCGATGCTGCCGTCCAGCCAGCCCCGCATCAGGGCCGTGGCCTGGTCGGCCTGGAGATCCTGGCCGTCGAGGAGCTGGTCCAGCAGCCGGGGCCAGGCGGGGGAGGCGGACATCACCGAACGCTGAAGCATCAGCGGCAACTTACGGGACTCCGGCCATGGGCCGGCAAGGGAGTAAGGAGCGCAAGAAAAAGCCCGGGTGCAGAGCACGCCGGGCCGGGTGATGGGGACGCCCCCACTATCGCCCGAAGTGGGCCGTTCTGACCAACGGGGCGCGATCGTCCGGCCGCCGCCCTTCAGCCGGCGTCGTCGGAGGCGGTGTCGAAGCCCGAGCCCACCGCCTCGGCCTCCGGTGCGGCTCCGGGCCGGAACCCGGCCGCCCAGATGGCCCGGGTGCGGGCATGGAGCGCCGCGGGGTCCAGACCCCAGAGCCGCAGGATCCGCTCGAGATCGTCGCGGATGTCGGCGGCGCCGGGGAAGCCCGCGTAGCGCATCTGCAGCCTTGCCGCATCCACCAGGTGGCCGTCCTCGGGCCGCTCCACCACCAGCAGCCGGTCGACCGTCTCACGGTCGATGGCATGGAGGGGATGGTTCTGGTCGTCCATGGCCCGGGTGGCCCGGAGGCCAGGGAAGCGATGCCTAGGTTAGGGACCCCCTTGTCACGCCTTCCTGCATGGCTGCCCTGCGGCTGGATCTGATCGGGCGGTACCTCCGGCCCCACAGACGCACGGTGTTGGCGGGGGCCGCCGCCCTGGTGGTGGTGAACCTGCTGGGGGTGGCGATCCCGCTGGTGGTGCGGCAGTCGATCAACGAGCTCAAGCCCGGTTTCGTCCTGGCGGACGTTCTGGGCGTGGCCGGCCTGATCATCGTGATGGCCACGGTGATGGGGGCCACCCGTCTGTATTCGCGGATGCTGGTGTTCGGGGTGGGCCGCCAGGTGGAGGCCAGCCTCAAGGAACGGATCTTCGACCACGTGCTCACCCAGGACCCCGGCTGGGTGCAGACCACCGGCAGCGGCGAGGTGATCAGCAGGGCCACCAGTGATGTGGAGAACATCCGGCGGCTGCTGGGCTTCGCTCTGCTCAGCCTCACCAACACCGTTCTGGCCTACGCCCTCACCCTGCCGGCCATGCTGGCGATCGATCCGCTGCTGAGCCTGGCGGCGGTGTCTCTGTACCCCGGCATGCTGATGGTGGTGCGCCTGTTCGGCGGCCGCATGATGAAGCAGCAGCGCCGCCAGCAGGAGGTGCTGGCCAGCCTCAGCGACCTCGTCCAGGAGGACCTCAGCGGCATCGGCGCCATCAAGATCTACGGCCAGGAGGCCACCGAGGAGAAGGCCTTCGCCGACCTCAACAAGGTGTATCTGGACGCCCAGCTCTCCCTGGCCCGCACCCGCAGCACCCTGTTTCCGATGCTGGAGGGCATCGCCTCCCTCAGCCTGCTGCTGCTGCTGGCCCTGGGCAGCGGCCAGCTGGAGAGCGGGCGGCTCAGCATCGGCGATCTGGTGGCCCTGATCCTGTTCGTGGAGCGCCTGGTCTTCCCGACGGCCCTGCTGGGATTCACCCTCAACACCTTCCAGACCGGCCAGGTGAGCCTGGAGCGGGTCGAGTCCCTGCTCAGCCATCCCCCCGCGATCGTCTCCCCCGCCGACCCCCTGCCCCCGGCCCGGCCGGCGCTCGGGGCGGTTGAGGCCCGGGGCCTCACGATCCGCTACCCGGGGGCGGGGCAACCGTCCCTGGAGGACCTCAGCTTCACGATCAGCCCAGGGGAACTGGTGGCGGTGGTGGGTCCGGTGGGCTGCGGCAAGACCACCCTGGCCAGAGCCCTGGGGCGGATGGTGGAGGTGCCGCCCGACCAGCTCTTCCTCGACGGCGTCG
>CAZBMT010000179.1:0-5692 GCA_964492645.1 uncultured Cyanobium sp.
CCGAAACCGCTGAAGAAGGTCTCGAAGAGGTCGGCGAAGCCCCCCATGTCCCCCATGTCGGGCATGCCGCCGCCGCCCCCCAGGCCGGCCTCACCGAACTGGTCGTAGCGGGCCCGGGTCTGGGGATCGCTGAGCACCTCGTAGGCCCGGCCGATCTCCTTGAAGCGGTCCTCCGCGGCCGGATCCCTGTTGACGTCCGGGTGGTACTGGCGGGCCAGACGCCGGTAGGCCCTCTTGAGGCTGTCGGCATCCACGTCCCGGCTGACACCGAGAAGCTCGTAGTAATCGGCCATCAGTCGGACGTCCCCTCGCTGGGAGGCGCCGATGCGTCGGAACGGGACCCACCGGCCGGGCCGGGACCCATCGACACCTTGACCAGGGCATGCCGCAGCACACGGCCGTCCAGGTGGTAGCCCCGCTGCAGCTCCTCGATCACCACGTCCTCAGGATGGTCCTCACTGGGTTCGCGCAGCACGGCCTCGTGAAGCGAGGGATCGAAGGGTTCCCCCTCCACCCGCATCGGCGAAACCCCTAGCTGCTTGAACACATCGACCAATTGTTTATAGAGGTTCTGATAGCTGCGATGCAGGCTCTGGGCCTCTTCGCTCTGGGGGTTGAGCTGCTGGCGGGCCCGGTCGAAGTTGTCGACCACCGGCAGGATCTCCGTGAGGGTTGTGCAGGTGATGTGCAGGCGCTGATCCTCCTTGTCGCGGGTCTGGCGCTTGCGGAAGTTGTCGAAGTCGGCAGCGATACGCATGTACTGGCCGCGCAGCGACTCGTTCTCGCTGCGCAGGGCCGCCAGCTCGGCCTCCAGCTGGCCGACGCGATCCGAGCCGGAACCGGCGGCGGCGTCCGGAGCCCCGGAGCCTTCGGCGGGAGCCGAGGGCTCCGGGCCAACGTCGGGGTTCTCCGGCAGGGTGTCGAGGAGCTCCTCCGCCCGGGCCGCGTCGACCGCGCCCTCCCGGGGATCGATCCGTTCCTCATGGGGGGGAGTGTTGTCGCCGATCATGCGTTCTGGCAGGGATGTCGGATGCCGTTATGTTGAATGTCCGGCAGCCCACTCCACAAGCGGTGGAAGCCCGCACCTCGGCGACGCTCACACCCAAGCTCCACCACCCGACTCCTTCACCAGGCTCCGCCACCAGGCTTCGCTTCCGATCCTTCCCGTCGATGCCATCAGAAGGTCTCACCCAGCGCCCGCAGGTCACCGGTGCGGAGCACACCTCCCTCTTCCACGACCTTGACCTGGGTCAGGCCGCCACCCCCCAGGGCCCGATCACGCCGGAGACCGAGGACCTCGAAGCCAGCAGCTCGGGTGAGGGCCTCTCGCCGGTGATGAGCCTGGTGGACCGGATCCTGATCGAGTCCCTCACCAGCGGCGCCAGCGACATCCACGTCGAGCCCCAGGAGGACGGCCTGCTGGTCCGCTTCCGCCAGGACGGCGTGCTGCGCAGCATCGACAAGCTGCCCCGCACCCTGATCCCCGCGGTCACCTCCCGCTTCAAGATCATGGCCGACCTGGACATCGCCGAACGGCGGATGCCCCAGGACGGAAGGATCCGCCGCAACTTCCGCGGCCGCACCATGGACTTCCGGGTCAGCACCCTGCCCGGCCGCTACGGCGAGAAGGTGGTGCTGCGGCTGCTCGACAGCGGCGCCACCCAGCTGGGCCTGGACACCCTGATCACCGACGAGGAGGCCCGCTCCACCCTGCGGGACATCGGCTCCAAGCCCTTCGGCATGATCCTGGTCACCGGTCCGACGGGCTCCGGCAAGTCGACCACCCTCTACGCCCTGCTCTCGGAGCGCAACGACCCCACGATCAACATCTCCACGGTCGAGGACCCGATCGAATACACCCTCCAGGGCATCACCCAGACCCAGGTGAACCGGGAGAAGGGCTACGACTTCAGCTCCGCCCTGCGCGCCTTCATGCGGCAGGACCCCGACGTGCTGCTGGTGGGTGAGACCCGCGACCTGGAGACCGCCCGCACCGCCATCGAGGCGGCACTGACCGGTCACCTGGTGCTCACCACCCTGCACTGCAACGACGCCGCCAGCGCCTTCGCCCGGCTCGACGAGATGGGGATGGAACCCTTCCTGGTGAGCGCCTCGCTGCTGGGGGTGGTCTCCCAGCGCCTGCTGCGCCGCCTCTGCAGCGAATGCCGGATCCCCTACCACCCCAACCACAGCGAACTGGCCCGCTTCGGCCTGGTGGCCTCCGACGAGACCGACATCTCCCTTTATCGGGCCAACACGATGCTGCCGGGTTCGGAGGGCTGCTGCAGCGCCTGCCAGGGGAGGGGCTACAAGGGCCGGGTGGGGGTCTACGAGATCCTGCGCATGAACGAGACCCTCTCCGCCGCCGTGGCCAAGCGGGCGACGACCGAGGAGCTGCGGCGCCTGGCCCTGGAGAGCGGCATGAAAACGCTGCTCGGCTACGGCCTGGATCTGGTGCGGCAGGGGCTGACTACGCTGGAAGAGGTGGAGCGCATGCTGCTCACCGACACCGGCCTGGAGTCGGAACGGCGCGCCCGGGCCCTGAGCACCCTCACCTGCCGCAGCTGCGGGGCCGGCCTGGAGGACGAATGGTTGGAGTGTCCCTACTGTCTGTGCGTTCGGAGCTGAGCAGGATGGATCTCCTCATCGAAGACCTGATGCAGGAACTGGTGAAGGCCGGCGGCAGCGACCTGCACCTGTCCGCAGGCAATCCTCCCTACGGCCGTTTCAGCGGCCAGCTGCGGCCCATCGTCCAGGACACCCAGCTCACCGAGGAAAGCTGCAACCGTCTGATCTTCTCCCTGCTCAACAACGCCCAGCGCAAGAACCTGGAGCAGAACTGGGAACTGGACTGCTCTTACGGCCTCAAGGGCGTGGCCCGGTTCAGGATCAACGTCTACCGCCAGCGCGGCACCTACGCGGCCTGCCTGCGGGCCCTCGGCAACTCGATTCCCAGTCTCGAGAAACTAGGCCTGCCCCCAATCGTCGAGGAGATCAGCAGCAAACCCAAGGGGCTGGTCCTCGTCACCGGACCGACGGGCTCCGGCAAGACCACCACCCTGGCCGCGCTGATCGAGCACATCAACGCCACCCGTTCGGAGCACATTCTCACCATCGAGGATCCGATTGAGTTCACCTACCGGAACGACAAGTCGATCATTCACCAGCGAGAACTGAATGAGGACACCCGCAGCTTCACCAACGCCCTGCGGGCAGCCCTGCGGGAAGATCCCGATGTGATCCTGGTGGGGGAACTGCGCGACCTGGAGACGATCCAGCTGGCGATCACCGCCGCCGAGACCGGCCACCTCGTCTTCGGCACCCTGCACACCAGTTCCGCCAGCCAGACCGTCGATCGCATGGTGGATGTGTTCCCGGCTGGCCAGCAGACCCAGATCCGGGTGCAGCTCAGCGGCAGCCTGCTGGCGGTCTTCTCCCAGACCCTCTGCAAGAGCGCCGAGCCCACCGGCAGCGGCGCCTTCGGCCGGGTGATGGCCCAGGAGATCATGATCAACAACCCGGCGATCGCCAACCTGATCCGGGAAGGCAAGAGCTCCCAGCTCTATTCCCAGATCCAGACAGGCGCCAGCCAGGGCATGCAGACCCTCGAGCGGGCGCTCGCCAACCTGGTGGAGGAGGGCAGGATCACCCGCGAGGAAGCCATGATGAAAACCATCAAACCCGAGGAGCTCGCTCGGCTGCTTGACCGCTGAAGCCCGCCATGACCGCCTTCGTCGTCACCTACACCACCAGGTCTGGGCAGCGCCGGGAGATGACGCTGGACGCCGACAGCCCCGCCGTCGCCCGGCGGGAACTGCGCCGTCGCGGCATCCTGGCCAACACACTGGTGCGCAAGGAGACCCCCAAGGTTCCCCAGGCCGCCGCCAAGAAATCCCCCTCCTCCTTCAGCGGCCTGGCCGACCTGCTGGAGGGGCCGGTGACCATCCGCGACAAGGCCCTGTTCGCCAACAAGCTGTCCGCCCTGGTGGATGCGGGTGTGCCGATCCTGCGCAGCCTCGACCTGATGCGCGCCCAGCAACGGTCCAAGAAGATGCGCCAGGCCCTCGCCGGCATGACCCAGGACGTGAACCAGGGCGACAGCCTGGGCAACGCCATGCGCCGCTGGCCGAAGGTGTTCGACAACCTCAGCATCGCCCTGGTGGAGGCGGGTGAGGCCGGCGGCGTCCTGGACGACACCCTCAAGCGCCTGGCCAAGCTGCTGGAGGACAACGCCAAGCTCCAGAACCAGATCAAGGGGGCGATGAGCTACCCGGTCACGGTGCTGGTGATCGCCATCGCGGTGTTCCTGGGCATGACGATCTTCCTGATCCCCACCTTCTCCAGCGTCTTCGAGCAGTTGGGAGCGGAACTGCCCCTGTTCACCCAGATGATGATCAATCTGAGCGCGTTCCTGCGCTCCTGGCGGGCCCTGATCCTCCTGGCGGGCCTGGTGGGCTTCGCCTTCTGGGTGATTTCCACCTACAACACACCGATCGGCCGGCGCCAGATCGATGGCCTGCTGCTGAAGCTGCCCCTGTTCGGCGAGTTGCTGCAGAAATCGGCCAGTGCCCAGTTCTGCCGCACCCTGAGCTCCCTCTCCAAGGCGGGAGTTCCGATCCTTCTATCCCTGGAGATCGTGCGGGAGACGGCCACCAATTCCGTGATCTCCGATGCGATCATCTCGTCCAAGAACGAGGTGAGCGAGGGCATGCCGCTGAGCGCGGCCCTACGGCTCAAGAACGTGTTCCCTGAGATGTGCGTCAACATGCTCGCCATCGGCGAGGAAACCGGCGAGATGGACGCCATGCTCTCCAAGGTGGCCGATTTCTACGAAGACGAGGTCAGCACGATGGTGAAGGCCATGACCTCCATGCTGGAGCCCGCCATGATCGTTCTGGTGGGCATCATCGTGGGATCGGTGCTGCTGGCCATGTATCTGCCGATGTTCTCGATCTACGAGCACGTGCGCTGAGTCCTACGCGCCCGTGCGCTTGGCCGCCAGGGCCTGGCCCGCCAGCCAGCCCGAACTCCAGCAGTGCTGGAAATTGAAGCCGCCGGTCACCCCGTCCACGTCCAGCAGCTCCCCCACCAGGAACAGGCCCGGCCGACGGCGGCTCTCCATCGTGGCCAGATTGACCTCGGCCAGGGGGATGCCGCCGGCGGTGACGAACTCCTCGCCGAAGGGGCCGCGGCCCGAGACCTGGTAGCGGCTGTCCCGCAGGGCCGTGACCAGGGCCTGCTCCTGGCGGCGGGGGAGATCGGCCCAGCGGAGGCCGGCGGCGACCCCGACCAGGGCCAGGAGGTGCAGCCAGAGGCGGCGGCTGAGGTCGGGCCAGGGCCGCCAGTTGCCGAGCTGCCGCCGGGCCTGCTCGCGGCGCGCCGCGGCGAACCAGCCCTCCAGCTCCGACGGCCTGCGGCCACCGGTCCAGTCGACCCGGAGCTCGGCCCGATAGCGGCGCTCCCGCAGGGCCCGGGCGGCAAAGGCCGTGAGCCGCAGGGTGGCCGGCCCGCTGAGGCCCCAGTGGGTGATCAGCACGGGCCCCCGCTGCCGCTGGGGCTTGTCGGCGGCCGCGGGGGCCTGGGCGGTGGCGGCCGCGGCGGTGTCCGCCAGGGGGGTCAGCAGCAGCTCCAGCTGCACCGGGTCCATCGCCACCCCGGCCAGGGCCACCAGGGGGTGGTCGGCCAGGGTGAG
>CAZBMT010000180.1:0-5666 GCA_964492645.1 uncultured Cyanobium sp.
CCACGCCGGCCAGGCCGTCCGCGTAGCCGGGGGCCAGGGTGGCATTGGCGGTGAGCACGGCCAGGCTGTCGCTGGGATTCACGAAGCAGCGGCGCCCCAGGATCATGTTGCGGTCGCCGTCGCCGTCGCAGGCGGCGCCGAAGTCGTAGGCGTCGCCGGCCAGCAGCAGGTCGGCCAGCGCGTGGGCGTAGGTGAGGTTGGGGTCGGGGTGGCCGCCGCCGAAGTCCGCCAGGGGCATGCCGTTGCGCACCGTGCCGGCCGGGGCCCCCAGCAGCCCCTCGAACAGGCGGCTGGCGTAGGGGCCGGTGACCGCATGCATGGCATCGAAGGCGACGCGGAAGTCGCCCCGCAGCAGGGCAGCGATGCGGTCGAAGTCGAACAGCTTCTGCATCAGCGCCACGTAGTCATCGACGCCGTCGATCACCTCCACCGCCATGGCGCCGATGGTCGCCGTGCCGGGAACCTCCAGGTCCAGGGGGTCGGCGTCGAGGATGCGGTAGCCCTCCAGGCTGAGGGTGGCGGCATGGATGGCATCGGTGACCGATTCCGGGGCCGGACCGCCGTTGGCGCCGTTGATCTTGACGCCGAAGTCGCCGTCAGGGCCGCCTGGGTTGTGGCTGGCCGAGAGGATGATCCCGGCCACGGCGCCGTGGCTGCGGATCAGGTGGGAGGCGGCCGGGGTGGAGAGGATGCCGCCGGTGGTGGTGATCAGGCGGCTGACGCCATGGGCCGCGGCCATGCGGGCGATGACGCTGATCGCCGCGAGGTTGCCGTAGCGGCCATCGCCGCCGACCACCAGGGTGCCGCCGGCGATGCCGGGCACCACCCGCAGGGAGGCCTCGATGAAGCTCTCCAGATAGTGGGGCGACTGGAACTGGCGGGTGCTCTTGCGCAGGCCGGAGGTGCCGGGCTTCTGGTCGTCGAAGGGTCGCTCCAGCGCCACCTGACGCAGCTCGGTCGTCATCGCCATGGCCGGCGTCCTGGTGCTCGGGGGAGCCCCAAGCTACCTCCGCCGATTCGGGCGGTCCTGTCCCTGGTGGCGGGCGTCACCTCGGTGGTGGCGCGGAAAAGGCTGGCTAGCGTGAATCCACCTGCTGGCCACCAATGGCGCTTCGGTCGCTACCCTCCCCCCTGCCCATCGCCACCGCCCTGCCCATGGCCACCGCCCTGCGGAGGGCCGTTGTCTCCTCCGCGGTCGTCGCCGCCACCGCCGGGGCCCTGGTGTTCAGCGCCACCTCGGTGCGCGGGGCCGTCATGGGGGCTCCGAAGGCCCTTCCCTATGCCGAGGCCGTGAGCCGCACCCACACCGCCGCCGAGGCGGTGCTGGCCGGAGCGGGGGCCGAATCCTGCCTGCGGGGCAAGCTCACCAATGCCCTGCTGGGGCTCTCCAGCAGCTGTGAGGCCAAGGGAGAGCGCAACTCCCTCTGCAAGCTGGCGGACAAGGCCGTCGTCGTCACCCCCATGACCCTGGCCTTCATGCGGGATACCGCGAGCCAGCTGCTGACCCTGATCGATGGCGGCGCCCCCCGGGCGTCAGCCTCCGGCAGCCCGGACCGGGCCCAGCCCCAGCCCTGACCGCGCACCATGGAGATTCAGCACCCCTCGGGCGACGGGCCCCTGTCGGCGGAGCAGGACCAACTGCTGGAGCAGTTCCGCCAGCGCGTGGAGGTAAGGATCAGCAGCCACGGTCTCACCAGCACGGATGTGGCGGATCTGGTGAAGGAGCTGCGTGATCATCCCCAGGTGAGCCGCCAGATGATGGCGGAGCTGGCGCATGAGCTGCAGCGGCTGCTGCCCGGCCAGCGCTTCAGTTTTGATTGGGATTGATCAGGTTCAGGCCGCCCTGGGGCCGCGGGGCGGCGGTCTCTCCCGGCTTGGCCACCGGCAGCTGCAGGCGGCAGACGGCCGTGAGCCGGCGGGCGGCGCTGTCGATCGGTTCGCGGCGCTCGAAGCTGTTGCTGGCCGCCACCACCGAGCGCTGACGGATCGTCCAGAGCACGTCCTTGCAGCTGGCGGGCAGGCGCGGATGGTCGAGCAGAGGATTGGCCAGGCTGCGGGCCTTGTCGCAGGATTCGGCCGTGTTCTCGCGGCTGCAGGCCAGGGTGATCAGCTGCAGGGAGCGGAACTCGGAGGAGGGGGGGAAGGGGGGCGTTGCGGGCGCGGCCTGCAGCGCTGACGCCCCCGCCAGGGGCAGGCCTGCCAGCAGGACCAGGTGCGGAAGGGCCGCCCCGAGGCTGTGCGGGGCCAGGGAGGGCGCGCGTGAAGACCGGTCCATGGGGGGCGGGGAGGTCTCCCCATCATCGCGCCGCCGCACCGGGATCCCCGGCGATCGCCGCGGTGCCGTCGCGCAGTTGCCGCTGGGAGGCCAGCCAGCGGCGGGCCAGCAGCGGGCCGCTCCAGCGGGCGCTGCGGGCCAGCAGGCCCCGCAGCCGGTGCCGGCGGCGCAACAGATCGGCCCGGTGGGCCTCCTGCTCCTGGAGCGCCTGGATGCGTTGGATCTCCGGCAGCCGCTCGGCGGCGACAGCCGCCGCCGCCGCGTCGATGGCCCCGGGTTCCCCATCCAGCAGGGCGGGCCCCAGGTGCCGCGCGGCCACCAGGGCATCGCGCAGGGCCATGTTGATCCCCTGGGCCCGCAACGGGCTCATCGGGTGGGCGGCATCGCCGAGCAGCAGCAGGCCGGGCCGCTGCCAGCGGGGGCAGAGTCCCACCCGCACCGGCAGCCGCACCGGTCCCTGGACGGCCGTCGCCGGCAACTCCCGCAGCCGCCGGGCAAGGGCCTCGGGGGCGTCGCCGGCCCAGAGTTCCGCCCAGGCTTCGGAGCTGCCAGGGCTGGGCAGCGGCGGCGGCTCCGGCGCGATCGCCCAGCCCAGCTGGACGCCGCCGCGGGCCGAGGGGAACAGGGCATAGCTGCCCGAGGCGCCCACCACCGTCACGAAGCGACCGGCCAGCCAATCGAGCACCGCGTCGGCCCCCGGGGGCTCCAGGCGGAACCAGAGCACATCGAGGGGGCTGGGGGCACGCTCCAGTTCCAGGCCGGCCTTGCGGCGCAGCAGGGAATTGCGGCCGTCGCAGGCCACCACCAGCGCCGCCTCTAGGGCGGTGCCGTCCGGCATTCGCACACCGGCGACGCGGCCGGCCCGCAGCAGCAGATCGCCGGCGGCCTGGCCCGGGTGGAAGCGGAAGCCCGGCTGGCGCCCCGCCTGCTCCAGCAGTTCGGTGAGCAGGGAGTCCTGGTCGATCAGGGTGCAGGGGGCGGCGCTGCCCATGGGCTCGGCCGCCTCGAACAGGGCCTGGCCATCGAGGAAGAAGCTCCAGGCCGTCAGGGGCCGCTGCCGCACCGCCGCCGGCAGCGGCTCCAGGCCCATGGCGGCCAGGGCCGCGAGGCCGCTGGGCATCAGCCCCTCGCCGCGGAAGGGCCGGCCGCCCTGGCCGGTGGCCTCGACCAGCTCGACCGGCAGGCTGCGGCGGGCGAGCAGCAGGGCCAGACTGGCGCCGGCCGGGCCTGCCCCCACCACCAGGACCCTGCCAGTGGCGGCTGCGAGGGCGGGGCTCAGGTGAAGGAGTTGTAGTTGAGGCCCTCGTCGGGGCTGGCGTTCTCCGCCCCCTGCAGGGCGTTCTTCTTGCTGAGCAGGTAGTCGACCAGTTCCTGCTGCAGGGTCAGCAGCTCACTGGTGCAGCCCCGGAAGGCCGCCCGGTGGCGGATCTCGTCGTGGCGGGTGTGCAGGTCCCGCAGCATCAGATTGATGGCGTCCAGGCGCGGGGTGACTGCGCGGGAGCTGGTGCTGGAGCCGGACACCGGGTCCATGGATCGATTTCTACGCGTTACCGGATCGTAGACGGCGCCGCCATCGCCGCCCCAGCGGCGGCGGAGGGCCGTTCGCTGCCGCTGCCGCAGCTGCGCCGGCGCTGCTCCATGCGGCGGGCGAGACGGCCGCTGATGCCCAGTTCGGCCCCGCGCCAGAGGCGGTCGATCTCCGCCTGGAAGTGGCGCGCCAGCAGGGGCGAGCGGATCAGCAGCAGGGTCTCGTCGTTCTGGAACGCGGCACTCGGACTCCAGTTGAAGCTGCCGGTGATCACGGCGCGGCCATCGATCACGGCGAACTTGTGGTGCAGCTTGTCGCCGGCCGCCAGCCGGGGTGTGCCCACCCCTTCCAGGGGCGTGCTCCAGGCCCGGTTGTCCGCCTCGATGCGGCAGTCCTGGTCGGGCAGGGTCACGCCGAGCAGATCGAGGGTCTCGCTGAAGGCCCGGTTGGCGAAGCCCGGATCCGCCAGCAGGCGCAGCTTCACGCCCCGCCCATGCAGCTCCTGGAGCCGGTCGGCCAGGTTCTGGCCCGAAAAGACGAACAGGGCCAGATCCAGGCGCCGGCGCGTGCCTGCCAGGTGGCTCTCCAGCCAGGCCAGGCCGTGGTTGGGGTCGCGGCGGCGGTGGGGGGAGAAGAGCACCTCCACCGGCGTGCCGGCCACGTCGACCACCCGGGCGCCGCCACCCTGCTTGGCGATGCCGAAGCGGCTGTCGGGCCGGCCGCCGGGGCCATCGCCCCAGAGGCGGGCGAATTCGGCGGCGAACACCCCGGCCAGGGCAGGGCTGTCGAAGCGCAGCAGGTGGTTGACGTTGCCACGGGTGCTGGGTGCGCCCGCATCGCCGTGGATGCAGGAGGGGCTGAAGTTGGCCGAGCCGGTCACCACCACCCGGCCGTCGACGACGAGGAACTTGTGGTGCATCAGGCCGCTGCCGCGGCTGCCGTCGGCGGTGTCGTCGAGCAGCGGCACCCCCGCTCGCTGCAGCACGGCGACGGCGTCCCCCTGGCCGAGGGCGGCCAGCTGCTGCTGGCGCTGGCGCTGGTGGGGCGGCAGATCGACGGGATGCTGCTGGCTCCAGGGGGTGCTGTAGAGGTGCTCCAGCACCACCCGCACCCTCACCCCGCGGCGGTGGCGTTCCGCCAGGGCTTCGGCCACCGCCGGCAGGGAGAGCTCCTGCACCGCCACCAGGATCTCGACGCGGGCCCCGCGGATGCTCTCCAGCAGCAGGGCCTCCAGGTCATCCCCCTGGCGCCACTGGCCGCTGACCGGGCTGCGGTAGCGGCTGTCGCCGCGGTGGTTGAAGGCCACCCGGATGCCCGGCGGCAGGGGCAGGGCCCCATGGTCGCCGCCGCTCAGGACGGCCGGTGAGGGACTACAGCCCCCGAGCAGGCCGGCGATGGCCAGGGGGAGAAGGGGCCGGGAAAGGAGCGCGAGTGGGTGCACGGGCTGGAGGGGGCGGTGGGTTCCGCTCCTTCAGCCTTCCCGGCATGGGACAGGGCTCTGAAGGGTCGCCAGGGGCTCGCCGCGTGCCAAGCGGCCCTCAGTGGTGGCCGGGCATCTCCGAAGTGCGCAGCATGACGGCGAACCAGAGGCTGCCGATCACCACCGCGGCGATCACCCCGGCGGAGATGCTGACCCGCAGCATCAGGATCGGCACCACCAGCGGGAACAGGATCGAGCCGGCCAGGGGGGTGAGGGCCACGACCGCCTTGAGCAGGCCGCGGTTGGAGCCGGTGGCGGTGGGCTCCATCAGAACCACTCGGCGACGGCCTGGCTGGCGGGGTTGCTGTTGTCTTCCGGGGTGGAACGCCGGAACTCCATGGTGATGCTGCGCTTCTGCTCGCCATCGGCCGCCAGGGCCTCGA